>CATZDQ010000016.1 GCA_958417695.1 uncultured Clostridiaceae bacterium
ATGAAAAATCAAAAGAAAATAAAGAATTAGACGGAATGGGTACTACTTTAGAAGTATGTTTAATATATAATAATAAGGCTTATATTGGACATGTGGGAGACAGCAGAATTTATCGAATTCGTAGAGAATTTATGCGTAAATTAACACATGACCATAGCTATGTAGAAAAGCTAGTAAAAGATGGTACTATTTCTAAAGAAGAAGCGATGCATCATCCAAAGAAAAACATGCTAATGAAGGCCTTAGGATGTACCGCTTTTGTAGAACCAGATGTAATGATAAAGGGATTTATTAAAGATGATAAAATATTGATGTGTTCAGATGGATTAACGAATATGCTAACAGATGAGCAAATATATAAAATCATAAAACAAGAAGAAAACCAAGCACCAAATAAATTGATAGAGATGGCAAATGAAGCAGGTGGATATGACAATATCACAGCCATCATCATCTTGTGAAAATAAAAAAGTAACCAATAGAACATATGAAAGTAAAAACAAACATATGTGAAAAAGCAAAGGGAGAGGAATAATATGGATTTAGTAGGAAAATATATAGGGGGCAGATACGAACTTCTAGAAAAAATAGGCAATCGGTGGAATGGCAACTGTATATAAAGCCAAATGCCATGTACTAAATAGATTTGTAGCCGTAAAGGTATTAAAAGAAGAGTTTACAACAGATGAAGAATTTATTAGAAGATTTAATGTAGAAGCACAATCAGCAGCTGGTTTAACACATCCTAACATTGTATCGATTTATGACGTTGGTCATGAAGACAATATTTATTATATTGTAATGGAATTAGTACAGGGAAAAACCCTAAAAGAAATCATATCAGAAGATGGAGCACTTCCATGGAAATGGTCAGTCAATATTGCTATTCAAATTGCATCTGCTTTGGAAGCAGCGCATAAAAATAATATTGTACATAGAGATATTAAACCACACAACATTATTATTACAGAAGAAGGGGTTGCTAAAGTAACAGACTTTGGTATTGCAAAGGCAGTATCTAATTCTACCATTACTGCTTTTGGAACCACAATAGGTTCTGTTCATTACTTTTCACCAGAGCATGCACGTGGAGGCTATACAGATGCTAAATCAGATTTATATTCGCTAGGTGTTGTTATGTATGAAATGTTAACCGGTAGAGTACCATTTGATGCCGATACACCGGTTTCTATTGCATTAAAGCATATGCAAGAAAAGCCAGTAGAACCTATGAAATTAAATCCAAGTATTCCACTAGCTGTAAATCAAATTATTATCAAGGCTATGCAAAAAGAACCTTCTTTACGTTACCAATCAGCAACAGAAATGCTAAGAGATTTAACCATGGCTTTAAAAAATCCAGAAGGAGATTTTGTAGCACAATCTCAGATTGATACCAGTAGCACTCAAAGAATTGGTACCATTACGGAGGATATGTTAGATAAAAATAAAGAAACAAGAAGTACAGACAAGAAGAAAAAAGGAAAGTTAAAACAATATTTTGAAGACCATCCTAAAATGAAAATTGTAGCCATTATTTTATCCTTTATTTTAGTTTTTGTCATTACGGTATTTACTGTAAAAACGATTATGGATGTTACCACTGTCAAAAATGTACCAATTCCAGAATTGATAGGAAAGACAGAAGAAGAGGTAAAAGAAGCGTTAAAAGGTACAAAACTACAGTATGAAATTACAGGTGAAGATTATAGTGGAGAAATAGAAGAAGGAAAGATGATTTCCCAAGACCCAAGTTATCGTAAAAACTTTACGATTAAAGAAAATACTACCATTAAGTTAGTGGTTAGTAAAGGGGTAGAAGTCGTAACTGTACCTAAAGTAGCTGGTTACACCTATGAAGAAGCAGAAAAAATGTTAGTAGATGCAAAACTAAAAGTAGAGAAGATAGAAGAAACTAGTCAAAAGGTACAAGAAGGTGTGGTTATTAAACAAGAACCAGAGGAAAATACTACAGCTAATGCAGGAGATACCATTAAAGTACATGTTAGTACTGGAACTGGTATTAAACAAGTAGCTGTCCCATCATTAGTCAATAAAACACAAGAAGCAGCAAGTAAAGAATTGACAGATAATAACTTAAAAGTAGCTGTAGCTTATGAAGAAGACACTACCAAGGAAAATGGAATTGTTTTAAAACAAAGTATTGATACTGGAAAAGTAGTAGATGAAGGAACCACTGTTACCATTACAGTCAATAAAATAGCAGAAATCAAAAAGGGAACCGTTAATATTAATTTAAAATCTTTACTAAATTATACAAAGCCAACCAATACCAACCAGACAGAAACAGAAGTACCAAAGGTAGAAGTGATGGTTAAAGTAGGAGAAGATACTGTCTATAAAGAAAAACAAGCAAAAGATACAACCAAGATAACGGTTCCTGTTAGTGGAAAAGGGGTTATTACAGTAAAAGTATATGTAGATGATGTATTGAAAACTACACAGAACTTAGATTTAAATAGTAAGACCGTATTAGATATAGAATAAAAACTTAAAAGGTAGATGGCAAAATATACGTCTACCTTTTTAAAAAAGTAAAATGATAAAACAAGGAGAATGGATGAAACAAGGCAGAATTATAACAATTGTTAGTAGTAGCTATCAAGTAGAAGTAGAAGAAAATGGACAAAAACAAATGTATATATGTAGTGCTAGGGGAAAAATGAAAAAGGAAGAACAAACACCTGTGGTAGGAGACTTTGTACAAATAGAAGTGGTAGAAGAAGAGAAAAAACAAGGTGTTATTTTAGAAATTTTGCCACGAAGCAATTATTCTAAAAGACCCAAAATAGCCAACTTAACACAATTAGTTTTTGTGATTTCTTTGAAGATGCCAAAACCAGATTTATTATTGTTGGACAAGCAACTTGCCTACGCGAACTGGCTGGAAATGAAACCGATTATTTGTATTAATAAAGTGGATTTAGGAACACCAGAAGTACTAAGACAAATACAATCTTTATATGAGAAAATTGGTTACCGTGTATTAACAACCAATGCAAAAGAAAAAGAGGGTATTTTAGAATTAAAGAAAACTTTAATTCAAGAAGTAACTGCCTTTTCTGGAAACTCGGGTGTAGGAAAGTCTACTTTGCTAAATGCTTTATTTACAGAAGAAAAAACATTAGAAGGTTTGGTTAGCCAAAAAATAAAAAGAGGAAAAAATACGACAACAGCCATTACCTTATATGCATTAGAAGAAGGTGGCTATATTGCAGATACTCCTGGCTTTTCTACTTTTAGTATTGAAGAAATTGCAAGTAAACAATTAGATAAATGTTTTGTAGAGTTTAGACCCTATATACCAGCTTGCCAATATGTAGGTTGTAGCCATAGAAAAGAAGAGAATTGTGGTGTAAAAGAAGCGGTAGAGGCAGGTAAAATTTCAGAAGAGCGTTATGAAAATTATTGTAAAATCTATGAAGATTTAAAAGAAAAGGAGGACCATAAATGGTAGAAGTAGCTGCATCTTTTTTAGATGCCGATAAGGAAAAAATTATACAGACAATTTATGATTTAGAAGTAGCAGGAGCGGATTACTTCCATATCGATGTGATGGATGGAAAATTCGTAGAAAAAGATACAAGCCAAATTATGAAAGAATATACGGAATATATAAAACAAATTAGTACCATTCCTATAGAAGTACATTTAATGGTAGAAGATGTGGAAAGTTATATAAAAAGCTATATGGCACTAGAACCAAGTACAATCATCTTCCATATAGAAGCTTGTAAGAATCAAAACCAAGTGATTGAAATGATGTCTTTATTAAAACAAAATCATTGTAAAATAGGCTTATGTGTGAGTCCCAAAACAGATATGAATGCCATTTTTGAGTATATTCCTTATATACACCGTGTACTAGTTATGACAGTAGAACCAGGCAAAGGTGGACAAAAGCTATTACCAGAAACTATTTCTAAAATTCAGGACTTAAACCGTTATATTTATGATAATGGATATGAAGTGGATATTGAAGTAGATGGTGGTATTAATAATGAAACTTGTAAACCAGTTATAGAAGCAGGGGCTAATATTTTAGTTTCAGGAAGCTATATTATACATTCTGGAAATTATAAAGAAGCAATTGCAATATTAAAAGGCAATAAATCAAAGTGATAAGAGTAGAAAAGAGGAGGAAAAAAGATGTTTAGAAAAGAAGATGATGATGCCTATACTGTCAGAGAAAGCATAGAAATGATGAATTTAAACCATATATTTCAAACTAAACAAAATGAAAGACAAACGACAATAGGGTTTAATACGGATAGTTTATATCAAAATTTAGAAGAACAAATTAAAAAAGAAAAATTATTTTAAATGAAAGTAAGCAAAAAAAGCGAGCATTGCTCGCTTTTTTTGCTTTATCCATTAGTTTGTATAAAAGTTAAAAATAGAAGGACAAAGAACATTATAAAAGATGACATAAAACAAATTGAAGTAGTTAAAAGAATTGGATAATATATATTAAGAATACTATAAAAAGGGATAAAAATTGAATAACTTGGAAAAAAAGGAGAAACAGATGAAAAATGAAAAAGCAATGACATTGATTAGTTTAGTGGTAACAATTGTTATATTAATCATTTTAGCAGGAATTAGTATAAATGTGACAATAGGAGATAATGGTATTATAACAAAAGCAAAACAGGCAAAAGCAAATATCGTATTAGCAGGAGAAGCAGAGGCATTGCAGCTAAATCAATTATATTTTGATTTAGAAACTAGTGGAGAAATGACAGAAGATGAAGAATCTACGAAAAAGGATGAGATAATTGCCTTACTCCAAAAACAAGTAGAAGAATTAAAAAAACAAGTGATTTCTTTACAGACAGAAAATGCAGAATTAAAAAAGCAAATAGAAGATTTAAAAGCACAGATTGCTAATTTACAACAAGAAATTGCAAATTTAAAAAAACAAATAGCTAATAAAGATATAGAGATTACTAATTTAAAGGACCAAGTAAGCCAAAAAGAAGCAAAGATACAAGAACTACAAAATCAATTAAATACGCTCAATTCCTTATTAGCACAGACAAATGCAACAGAAGGAAAAATCTTAGCTGGTTATAAAGCCTATAGTGGAGGAAAATTATTAACAGGAACTATGCCTAATCGTGGGGCTATTAGCACTGCCTTAAATTGTGGGCAAACTTACACGATACCAGCTGGTTATCATAATGGTTCAGGAAAGGTAACAGCTAATAGTTTAGCAAGTCAAACCTCTGCTACAGCAACCGCAACAGATATAAGACAAGGAAAAAATGCTTGGGTAAATGGAACAAAGATTAATGGAACCATGAAGACCTATTCTATTAAAAAAGGAAGTGGTTATATTACAGCAGGTGGAAATGTAAGCATAAATTTAGGAGGAAAACCTAAATTCATGGCTTTGGTAGTAGACTCTGGCTTTAAAATAACTAGTATATATAGTGAAACATTGGGTTATGTATATGAAGGCTATGATGTTAACCGTGGATGGTTAAAAATAACAGATACAGGTTTTAACTATAATCAACAATCAAATTGGGAAAATGGAAATTATTATTATATATATTCTTTAGACAAAGACCTCTTATTTGCAGAACCATAAGTAGACTAAAAAATTTAGAAAAAGTAAATCCTAGTTACTGATTAAACGCTATTTAAAGGATATTTAATCTAGTGAAGGGAATTACTTTTTCTTTAATTTTTGTGTAAAATAAAGAGATAGATAAGAAAAAAAGAGAGACTTTAAGTGAGTCAGTTCAAATTAATTTTTTTAATAGTAAAATTAATTTCTACTCACTTGCAATGTGCTCTCAACAGAGACATATTAAGTTATCACTAAGTGTTTTTTGTTATATATGTAAGTAAAACTGTTTTAAAAAATAAGGTTCATAATGAAGTGACTTTATCTTTTGTATATTTAATTTCTTTAGAATATATTCGTCTTACAAATTAGAAATAAAATTCTAGTTTGCTTTTATTATGTAAAATTATAAACAAATGACTGGATTATAAAATTAAAAGTATAGAAAAAAAATATTATAATCAAATAAAAATATAAGAATATTGACATTAACCAAACGGTAATATAAAATACAAGTATAAAGATTGAAAAAATGGAAAACATAAGAAAAAGAAAGGGCGAGAAAGTATGAAAGAAAAGACAAAACAAAAGGGTGTAACTTTAATTGCATTGGTGATTACAATTATTGTACTAATTATATTAGCAGGAGTAGCCATTAATGCATTAGTTGGTGAAAATGGTATTATCACACAGGCCCAAAGAGCAAAAGACGACACTGAACAAGGAAAAAGAGAGGAACAAGGTGGTTTATTGAGTTTAGAGCAACAGATAGATGCAGCATTGGGTCAAACTTATATCACAGAAAAGGGAGTGAATAAACCAGTCTTAACAGCAGGAATGTCCCCTATTAAATTTACAGAACCAAACAGTAGTGAAAAAGGGAAATCAGAGAAAACAGAAAGTAGTAATACAGATTGGTATGATTACAATGGTAAAAAGTGGGCAAATGCCCAGACAGAAGATGGAAGTATGTGGGTATGGATACCAAGATTTGCCTATAAAGTAAATGAGACAGATAAGAAATTTGATATCAAATTCTTAATTGGAACAACAGATACCTATTATGATGAAAATGGACAAATTCAAACAGCAAAAAGATGCACGAATGTAAATGAAGACGTGAAGACAAAAACAGGATATACTGTACACCCTGTTTTTACGGATGAAACCTCTATTGGATATAGAAATGGAGGATGGGATAAAGAATTAACAGGAATCTGGGTAGCAAAATTTGAAGCAGGGTATGCTAGCGGAAATAACTCTGCTCCAGTCAAAGCAAGTAGTGTAAGTTATTCACAAAGTGAGGTATGGGTAAGAGCAATAGAAAGAGGGCAAAGTGCTGATGGGAATGAAAGTGCCCGTAACTGGTTAGATGGGATTTATGGTTCTACCAAAACAGCTATCAAATACCCAACTTTTCAACCAGTCACTTATAGTATGAATTATATTAACCATAATGATGCTTTTAACATAGCAAAGGCAATGACCGAAAACGGAAATATATATGGATTAACAGAAGCAATAGATTCTCACTTAATGAAAAACAGTGAATGGGGAGCAGTTGCCTATTTATCACAAAGTAAATATGGTTTAAATGGAACAGATATAACAGTTAATAATGTAAGCTTAAATAGTGGAGGAGCAAAAAGAACGAATACAACAGGAAAGTCAGGAGTCGATAGTGTCTATGCTGTAACAGGTTGTACAACAGCTTCTACTAGTGCTGGAGAAAGTGTTAAAACAATGGAGAATATTAACGGAACAACAGGAAATACAGCAAATAACGGGGTCTATACATGGGACCAGTTAAATGGTTGCATGGCAAGTAGTACAGGAAACATCTATGGAATTTATGACTTAAGTGGAGGAAACTATGAAAGAACTAGTCGGTTATGTAGCAAATGGAAATAGTTATTTAAAAAATTATGGAGCAAGTATAGCCTATGATGGAAGTACCTTAAAAATAGCAAGTACCAAATATACAACTGCTTATCCATTTGATAGCAGTACAGATAATACCGGTATAACGATTAATGATGCAAATAGAAATATAGCAAGTACGCATAACTACAAAAAGAATACCCTAATCTATGGCGATGGTATCCGCGAGACCTCTATAGCTGGAACCGGAAATAGTTCATGGTATGGTGATTCTTCATATTACCCAGGCTTGCACCATCCATTCTCGATTCGTGGCGGTGGTTTCTGGGATGGCTCGAGTGCCGGTTTCTTCTATTTCTATCGTCATACTGGCGATAGCAATTACGTTAGTGGGTTCCGTGCGGTACTAATTGTGTCCTAGTACTTTATATAGAAAAAGAAAAGTCATTCCTGTGATAGGAATGACTTTTTGTATGCATCAAATGACCTAGATAAATACTAAATAGATAGGTTTTAATAGAAAAAATATATCAATCTAATGTCTTTTTTCTAATAAGGTTACTACTTTATTATTCCTTCAAATGTTATATTAGTTGCTGATACAAATTCTGTATAATGATATCCCTTTTCAAAAGATTTATTTCTATTTAAACCACCGTTTACAATTCTCAAATTCTCAAATTTTTTCCTAATGATTTTACAATATTGCTATTATCTACTAAAAACACAGGAATTTCTCCTAAAACGTTACAATAATTTTCATCATTATATAAATTTTTTTGATTTTTTGTTTAAGAGATTGGCGATACTGGATAGCAAAATATCTTTTGATTTTGAAATTCTATAAATCATATCCATTACAAATTTGCTTTCTAATCTGTTAGAAGCTTTAGAAATATTTTTCGAGAATTTTCTAATAACTCTAAACTTAATATTTTTTACTCTTGCCAAAAAAAGGAAGTATGATATAATAGAAAAGTAATAAAGAGATAACATAAGAAGAACAGGGGAAAAAACAGATGAAAGAAGTTATGATTAAGTCTTTGAAAAAATATAAGTGGCATATTGTATTTTTTTTAATTTTAATTGGAACTAATATTTATTTATTAACATATCCACCTAAAATTATTGGTAATATGATAGATATGTTATATCAAATAGAAGAAAATAGGCAAAATATAACCAATTCCATATTTCTATTGATGGGTGTATGTCTGGTTGCTCTAGTTGTTCGATTAATTTGGAAATATTATGAGGGATATATTGTTAGAGGATTTGAAAAAGAAGTAAAAGATAAGTTATTTGAACGATTTTTAAAGATAAAAATGGAAAAAATCCAAAATATTAAAAATGGCGAAATTATGTCTTACTTTGTGCAAGATACCAATGAAATCAGGTCTGCCTTTTATCGTATATTATCCCATGGCAGTAGAATAGTCTTTACTTTTATAATTGCTATATTTTCAATGGCACAAGGCGTAAATATCTATTTAACCATGGCCGTTATTTTTCCAATTATTTTAGCCTCTTATTTAGTCGTAAAAATTAGAAAATATGTAGAATTAAATTTTAGAAAAGCACAAAAGAATTTTACCGCCTTTTCAGAATATGTACAAGAAAGTACCGATAGTATTCGAACCACAAAAGCATATGTATGTGAGCAAGAACAATTAAAGGAATTTATTAGAAAGAATAGAAGATTACGAAGTAGTAATAATGCGGTGGATGTGCATTCTAATTTATTAACTATGTGTATTGATATTTGTTTTGGATTATGCTATGCCATTGCATTAATTTTTGGTTCCCATTTGGTTTTAGAAGGTACTATTACTATAGGAGAATTAGTAGCATTTAATGGATATATTGCGCTATTTGTAGGACCGGTATCTTGGCTTCCAGCCGTGATTGCTAAAGTTAAAAGAGGACAGATTTCTTATGGGCGATTAGAAAAAGTTTTTGCATTAGAAAAGGAAAAAATATCTGTAAAACAGGCAGTAAACAAAGAGGCATTAAAAGGGGATATAGAGATTAAAAATTTATCTTTCCATTATCCAGAATGTATCGATAATGTTTTACAGAATATAGACTTAAAGATTAAAAAAGGACAGACATTAGGTATTATTGGCACCATTGGAAGTGGAAAAACTACCTTAATGAATTTGTTAACCAAATTATATAATGTTCCAAATGGTAAAATTTTAATAGATGGTAGAGATATTAATGAAATACCAATTGAAGTTTTACGTAGTAATATATGTTATATTACACAAGATAACTTTTTGTTTTCTACAACATTAAAAGAAAATATTGGTCTATTTAAAGAAGGCTATGAAGATAAAGAAGTAGAAGAGTCTACTAAAAAAGCAATTATCTATGATGAGATTCAAGAAATGGATGCAGGAATTCATACTGTTATAGGAGAAAGAGGTGTGGATTTATCTGGTGGACAAAAACAAAGATTAGTTATTTCTAGAGCTTTCTTAAATAAAAGTAGTATTGTTATTTTTGATGATACCTTTTCTGCACTAGATAATCGTACAGAACAAAAATTATTGACCAATATTAAGGAACTAACGAAAGAGAAAACTTGTATGATTATTTCTAATCGTATTTCAGATGTAAAAGATACAGACCATATTATTGTATTAGATGGTGGAAGAATTGTAGAAGAAGGTACACATGAAGAACTGTTAGAAAAACAAGGTACATATTATACTTTTTATACACAACAAGCTAATCAAAAAGAGACATCTAAAGAAGAAAACTTTTTAGCATAGAAGGAGAAAACGGATGAAAAAACAAGGAACGATGAAGCGTATGTGGAAAATGCTCAGACCACAACTAAAGACGATTATCATTATATCTGTGCTGGCTATTATTATTAATATAGGAGAAGTGGCAAAACCATATTTAGTGAAAACCGTTATTGATGATTTCTTGAGTTTAAATATTTACCAAAAAGGAGCTATTACCATAGGTTTAATTGGTGCTATCTACTTAGCTATTGTAATAATAGGAAACATTCTAAATTTTATTGTTATGACAACGACGAGTATGATGGGGGAAAATGTCATTTATCATATTCGTAATAAATTATACAAATATATTCAATATGCCAATATTCCTTTTCATGATAAAACACCAGCAGGTACCTTATTTGTTAGAATTACTAACGATGTGGAAGATATTACGACTTTATTTAAAGATGTTATAACAACGTTTATCAAAGATGTACTGATTATTGTAGCATTACTAGGCATGATGATTTTCTTAAGTAGCAAATTGGCACTAATGACTTTTATAGTCATACCATTTATTATCATAACCTCTGTAGTGATTACCAAAATTAGTAATCGATTACAAAATATTTCTAAAGATGCTAAAACAAAATTAAATATTTTCCTAGCAGAGAGTATTTATGGCGTAAAATTAATTAAAATTTTTAATAGACAATATGAGAAACAAAAAGAGTGCGAAGATTTAACAGATAAATTTTGGAAGAGTAGATTACCATTAGGAATTACAGAAGGCTTTTTACCAGCTATCATGTTAATCTTAGAAAATCTTGGTGTGGCTATTATTGTATGTGCTTGTACAAATGGCTGGTGGGGAATTGGTTTAGATGTGGGTATTGTATATATGTTTACCACCTATATTAAGCAGATTTTTGACCCAGTCAATCGTTTAATTGAAAATTTTGAGACTGTACAGGAAGCTTTGGTATCAATTGATAAGATTTATGAAATTTTAGAAAATACCCAGTGTTTAGAAAATTTTGAAAAAGGAACAGTATTAGAGAAAGTAGAAGGTAAAATTGAGTTTAAACATGTATGGTTTGCTTATGAAGAAGAAAATTGGGTGCTAAAAGATGTTAGCTTTACCATTGAACCAGGACAAAGTATTGCTTTAGTAGGAAAGACAGGGTCTGGAAAGACTACTATTACGAATTTAATTAATCGTTTTTATGAAATACAAAAAGGAGAAATTCTATTAGATGGAGTTAATATTCAAGATATCAATTTACGCTTTTTAAGAAAAAATATAGGTATTATTTTACAAGACCCATTTATTTTTGCCAGAAGTATTCGAGACAATATTTCTTTAAATGAAACATTAGAAGATGAAGAAATAGAAGAGGCAATTCGTTTAGCTTCTGCAGAAGAGTTTGTACAAAGTCTGCCAAATGGAATAGAAGAAGTATCCAAGGAAAGAGGAAATTCTTATTCTGCAGGACAAAAACAGTTGTTATCATTTGCTAGAATTTTTGCACATAACCCATCCATTTTTATTTTAGATGAGGCAACCGCGAATATTGACACACAAACAGAAGAATTGGTTCAAAAATCAGTTGACCAGATTTCGAAAGAAAAGACCTCTATATTTATTGCTCATAGATTATCGACAATTATTAATGTAGATAAAATTATTGTTTTAGACCATGGGACGATTATTGAACAAGGAAATCATATGGAGTTGTTAAGTAGTGGTGGATATTATAGTAAGTTATATCAGGCTTATTATGAAAGTCTATCTAATGCGTAATATAGATAAGTAAATAGATTGCTAGGAAAACAGGAAGCTTGTGGCTTCTTGTTTTTTTCTTTTTAGAGAAAGAGTATATATTCAGAAGACTACATAAAAGAAATTGAAAAAACAGTGAAGAAAGAAGAAAATAAAGAAGAATTCAAATAGCAAGAACATAGGAGAAAAGGGTGGAAGTAGATGAAACAAAATAGGGCAATTACTTTAATAGCATTGGTTATTACCATAATTCTTTTAATCATTTTAGCAAGTGTGAGTATATCTATGATAGTGGGTGAAAATGGTATAATACAAAAAGCAAGAGAAGCAAAACAAAAGGTAAGGGTAACTAGTATAGCCGAACAAATTGCACTAGAGATTTTGAATATAGAACAAGAAAAAGAATGGCAAAATGAAACAATTACGAGAGCACAACTAACAGATGAATTAGATAAACGTATGGAACATTTAGAAAAATTGGATACCAATATCTTGCGATATGAAGAGATATATTATCGAATAGATGCACAAAAACAAGTGATACCGATAGAACCTGTAATGGTGACAGATAAAAAGCAAGCAATGGTTTTTGATGCAGATAGTTATATACAAACAAATCTAAAAGAGAGCGACTTTATAGCAGAAGATGCTGATTTTACAATAGCAGCTAAAGTAAAAATTAATCGAAAAGGACAACAAATGGTTCCGTATATGGATATATTAGGCAATCATCTAGAAACAGAAGGTTTCATTTTCCAGTTTTGGGAAGATAGTCAAGAACTAAGACTTTCACCAGGAATTCGAATAGACTATAGTCCTTATTATGACCAATGGACAGATTTGGTATATGTGTATCATCAAGGAAAGATTCAAATATTTGTGAATGGAAATCTTGTAAGAGAGGAAGAAGGAGTGGTTACACCCTATGGTGACTTTTTAATAGGAAATGGGTATTTACAAGATACCAAAAGACAATTAAGAGGAATGATTGGTTCCATAAAAATATGGAAGACGGCATTAACGCAAATGCAAGTGGAAAGATTAGTCATGTTAGAGGAAAAAACATCCATACAACCAGAAATGCTTTTATTAGAAAGTATATTATCAGATAAAGAAAGTGTAGAAAAAATAGGAAGTATACAAGGAAATAGTAGGTTTGAAAATTGGAATTATGCTTTGAAATATGCTTTACAATTGAATGGAAGTACGTATATTCATACCAATTGGAAAGAAGAAGACGTTATAACACAAGAAGGTGCCTATACAATTGCTGTACGTGTAAAAATAAATAGACAAGCACAAGAAACTGTTTCTTATATGGATATAGTAGGTAATCATATTTCTGGTAGTGGTTTTGTAATGCAGTTTGATAAAACGACTACTTCGGTAGGTATTGGAGGAATTGGAGTAGTCTATACGCCATATTATGATAAATGGGTAGATTTAATTTTTACTTATCATAAGGGAAATACACAAGTGTATATCAATAAAAGTATAGTAGGAGAAGAGAAAACTGAGCAAATTCCTTATAATAATTTCTTGATAGGAAATGCATATATACCAACAGATAGAGCTATGAAGGGAAGTATTGCTTCTATCAAGATATGGAATATAGATATTAGTAAAGAAGAAGTAGAAAACTTAGATATGCTAGAAGAACATACGCCTATACAAAGTGCATATATCTATAAAGAATTATTACTAGATAATCAACAAAATATGGAAAAAGAGGGAAATTTTGTTGGAGAAAATTATCAATATAAATTGCAATAAAAAAAACAGAGAAGTCATATAAAAATAGGACTTCTCTGTTTATTTAATTTTTAATAGTTTCTATTGTTTTGTTTCTATCTGTTCTGTTTCTAATACAGATGTACAATGAGGACATCTAGTAGCTTCTATAGGTATCTGGCTACAACAATATGGACATTTTTTAGTAGTAGGTGGAGGTGTTTGTTCCTCTTGTTTTTTGGATTTTTTATTCTTCTCTATTTTTTTATCTAAATTGGTTTTACTTACGATTTTTTGCGCACCTTCTATGGTAGAATTACTTAATTTATTAAAAGAGCGAATAGCAATAAAAATAGAAAAAGCAATAATTAAGAAGTCTACAATAGTGGTAATAAAATTTCCATAGTGAATTGAGGCATTTCCAATGGTAAGTACTAAATCGGAAAAGTCTACTTTGCCTGTAAAGATAGAAATCGCTGGCATGATAATGTCATTTACTAAAGAGGTCACGATTTTCTGG
>CATZDQ010000017.1 GCA_958417695.1 uncultured Clostridiaceae bacterium
GGCTCCTGTGCCTGCTGACATAGCCTCTTCTGCAATTTTTTCAAATAGCTTGCCATCATAATCTAAAGTAATCCCTCTTTTTCTAAGTTCATTCTGATAACGCCTAAAGATAGAAAGTTTTGATTTTCTTAAAATTGTCACCAAATCTTGTTTGGTTAAAGTCTTCATCTGTATAATGGTATCAATTCTTCCTACAAACTCTTTTGGCATTCCATAATCCATTAAATCTTTCTTGGTAAACTTATCATTTTTCATTGTATTTTCTTTCATGTTACTAGAAGCAAATCCTAACGCTTGTCTATTCAGCCTTTTATCCCGAATCTTTTCTAATCCTGAAAATGCTCCCAGGAATACGATTAGGATATTTTTTGTATCAAAATCCACCACTTCACCAAAATAAGCATCTTCTTCCTTTGTTACTTTTATAGTCGTTCCTTCTATCATTTTGAGTAAGCTTTTGAGTACTTCTACGCCAGAAACATCATTTTTATTGCCACTAACTTTCTTATCGATTTCATCAATAATGATAATACCATTTTGGGCACGTTCTAAATCTCCGTCTGCATTTTCTATCAAATTAAATATCATATCTTCCACATTATCACCATAGTATCCTACTTTACTATAATTCGTAGCATCTTCTACAGTATATGGTAAATGCAAGCGTTTTGCGATTTGTATAATCGTTTCTGTCTTTCCGGTTCCGCTATCCCCTATAATTAAGGTATTTGATTTGATTGACTTAAAATAGATACCTCTGTATATAGCCGTAATAATCTCTTTCACTTGCTTATCTTGTCCTATGATGCATTGTAAAACATCTTTTTCTACTTGCTTGATGTTTCTTATTCTTTTATCTCTCTTATTAGTATTAGATTTCTGCTGTGTATTAAGATTTATACTTTCACTCTGATTATTAGATGGTCCTTTCTTTTTTATTTTTTCGCTACCTCCTGCATTTAGCTGTATGCACTTTTTACTTGTTTCTTTTTTGGCTACATAATTATATATCTGCCGTTTTTGTACCATTTTCTACCTCCTTATGCATCTTATAAGACACATTTTTTTACATCCTTGTCAAATTTAGTTGGTAATACCTTTTCTAACCCATAAGGATTCACTCTAAAAAAGTAGTCTCTTCCAAGAATTTCTACTTGCTTAGGTTGTACTTCTTTTATGACCCTTTGTTTATAGATTTGTTTTACCTGCGTCCTTCCATGATTTATTAAAATCAGCTTTGGTCTTTCAATTGGTTTTAAAAACGCTATCAGTTCATTTGCCTTAGCATGTCCAGAATATTCTTTTGCATATTCTATCCTTGCTCTTTTGACTATCATCTGTCCCGCAATTTCTACTTTTTCGTTCATCTGTGCATTTTTTAATCGACTTCCTAGTGTACCTTCTGCCGTATAACCAGCAAACTGAAGTAAAGCATTCTCTCGTTTTAAATATTCTGGAATATACAGTTGTGCAGGTCCATCAGACCCCATTCCAGATGTTGTAAGAATTATTTTCTTATTTACATCCTTTAAAACAGACATTCTCGTTTCTTTATTTACATAGGTTAAGTTTTCTGGTAAAAAATCTTTCATTTCCGGTTTAATATCCAATCCATCTTCCAAAAATAAATTCGTATACCGAATACCCAATTTTCCATCAAAATAGATTGGTATTTCTTTATCTAAGGTGCCATTTTTTTGCATAGTTTTCAATTCATATAAAATTTCCTGTGCTCTTCCTAATGAAAACACCATAGTTACAGCCGTTCCACCATCTTTTAAACAACTTTGTATATTCTCCTTAAAACATGGTTGCATATCATCTGTGTCCCTGTCTCCATAAGTAGATTCTTGAATTATCGTTAATGGTAATTTTAAAACCCAATCAGGAAGTGGTCTCACATCATAAAACGTGTTATAACTACGATAATCTCCTGTAAATAATAAATTAATATCTTCATATCCGGGATAACTTATCTGTACTAAGATAACTGCCGCACCAATTAAATGACCGTTATCAAAAAAAGTAACCTTAACATGTTCATGAACTTTAATAGTCTCCTGATAAGCACAGGGTTTTAATTGCGATAGTGTTTTTTCAACCTCCATTTCATTGTATAATGGTCTTGTTTTTTTCTTCTTTGCAGCTTCTCTTAATACTTTAAAGCTGTCTTCCAAAGCCAATGGTAATAATTTACAGGTAGTTTCAGTTGCATAAATTCCGCCTGAGAACCCCGCTTTTACCATTAGTGGTAACCTACCTGTATGGTCTACATGATTATGTGTTACTAAACAAAAATCTACATTTCGCCCATTAAATGGTAGTGTTTCATTCAAGTATTCATATTCTCTTTCTTGAAACAATCCACAATCCACGGCAAAAAGTAATTTTTCCCCATTGGGGAAACTTACAGAATTAAGCAGACATGTACCTGTAACCAAATCATGTATAGACATGATGTCCTCGTAAAACCGACTGTTTGACTTCATAGACATTCCCTCCATTAAATTAATTTATTTAATGATGCAAATTATATTATCATTAGTTTACCATTTTCGCACATTTATGTCAATTATATTCTTAATAAACTTTACTTCTAGTTTGATATTTTCATTCTTTTCTTCTTAGTAGTATAGAAAAAATAGTTAGGATTTTTTCTTTCCTAACTATCTTTATCCTTTTTATTTTATTATACTTTATTCTTCCTCTTTGGTTGTATTTATTTTAAATAACTTCATGAATTCTACCACTACAATTGGTGCTAATACCAAAATAACAATCTCTATGATATTAGCTGTTGGTAATACCGGTATACTAAATACATGTCTTAATGCTGGTACTAATAAAATAACAAACATGAGAGCAGCCGATACGGCAATGGCTAACAATAATTTTCTATTATTAAAAATGCCTGTTTTAAATATGGACTTTTTATTGTTACGAATATTAAATACATGTACTAATTCTGAAAGGGCTAATACTACGAATGCCATCGTTTGCCCGATTTCTACTCTCACTTCTTCTGGTGTTAAACCTTCCATAACTGGTAAGTCTTGTGCTGGAGTAGCTAAACCTATAATGTAAGCTGCAAGTGTAAGAAGACCTATCATTAATCCTTGGTAAACAATACGCCAAGTCATGCCTTTTGTAAAAATGCCTTTTCCTGGTTTTAAAGGTTTTCTTTCCATAACATCTTTTTCTGCAGGGTCAACAGCTAAGGCTAATGCAGGAAGAGAGTCTGTTACTAAGTTTATCCATAAAATATGAATTGGAAGAAGTGGTACAATTAAATTTACGTCAATATGGAAAGTACTAGCTAACCATGGTGTCATTAATATGGCTATAAATAAAACCACTATTTCGCCTACATTGCTAGAAAGTAAGAATTGAATAGCTTTTAAAATATTATCATAAATACGTCTACCTTCTTCTACTGCCGAAACTACAGTGGCAAAATTATCATCTGTTAAGATAACATCTGCTGCTTCTTTTGCAACATCGGTACCAACCATCCCCATCGCACAACCAATATCGGCTGTTTTTAACGCTGGAGCATCATTAACGCCATCTCCTGTCATAGCTACAACTTCTCCATTTTTTTGCCATGCTTTTACAATTCTTACTTTATGCTCTGGAGATACTCTAGCATATACACTATAATGTCTTACCTTTTGTTCTAACTCTTCTTGAGACATATCTTCTAACTCACTACCAGTAATTGCTTCAGATTCATCTTCTAAAATTCCCAATTGTTTAGCAATTGCAGTTGCTGTAATTTTATGGTCACCTGTAATCATAACGGTTTTAATACCAGCTGTTTTACACTTTTCAACTGCCTTTCTAGCTTCTTCTCTTGGTGGGTCTATCATGCCAACCATGCCTACATATGTTAAATGACTTTCTATTTGTTCTAATTCTTCTTTACTTGGTTTATGGTCTAATTTTCTATAGCCCATAGCTAAAACTCTTAAAGCTTCTTTTGCCATAGCTTCATTATTTTTTTCAATTACCTTTTTATAATCCTTTAAATCTTCTTTTATCTGTCCTTCTATTATATAGTTATCACAACGTTTTAATAATTCGTCGACACCACCTTTTGTGTAAACCATATATTGGTCATTTACTTTATGAATAGTTGTCATCAATTTTCTATCAGAATCAAATGGAATTTCTTCTACTCTTGGAAACATTTCTAATACAGCAGGCTGAAAATCTAAATTAAATCCCATATCTACTAAGGCTGTTTCTGTAGGGTCACCAGTTAATGTATTATCAGAAGATACTTTCGTATCATTACATAACATACTGATATAGACTAGTTGTTTTAATTCTTCTTTATCATTATTGACCCTAGCATCTTTCACATCTTGTAAAATGTTATTATAAAATACTTTTTGTACCGTCATTTTATTTTGTGTTAAAGTACCTGTTTTATCAGAACAAATAACGGTAGCACTACCTAAAGTTTCGACAGCTGGTAATTTTTTAACAATGGCATTTTTCTTAACCATTCTTTGTACACCAATAGCCAGTACAATTGTAGAAACAGCTGCCAACCCTTCTGGAATAGCTGCAACTGCTAAACTAACAGCTGTCATAAACATTTCCATAGCATCTTTTCCTATTGCAATGCCAACGACAAAAATAATGATACAAATAATAATCGCTACAATGCCTAATGTTTTTCCTAACTTATTTAATTTTACCTGTAATGGTGTTGCTGCATCTACCGTTTCATTAATAATACCTGCAATTTTTCCTACTTCTGTTTCCATACCAGTTTCTACAACAATGCCTTTTCCTCTACCATACGTAATTAAACTAGAAGAAAATAACATATTCGTTCTATCGCCAATACCTACTTTTTCTGCTTCTATTGTGCTTATATTCTTTTCTACAGGTACTGATTCTCCGGTTAATGAAGACTCCTGTGATTTTAAATTAGAAGCTTCTACTAATCTCACATCTGCTGCTACATAGTCACCTGTCTCTAAAATAACCACATCTCCTGGTACTAATTCTTTAGCTGGTATTACCGCTAAACTACCATTTCTAATCACTTTAGAAGCATGGCTACTTAATTTTTGTAAAGCCTCTAGAGATTTTTCTGCTTTATTTTCTTGTGCTACTCCAATAATAGCATTAACCACTACTACAATTAGAATAATAATGGTATCGGTAATACCTTCTCCTTTAGAAACACCTACTACTCCTGAAATAATAGCAGCAATAATTAAAATAATAATCATAAAATCTTTAAATTGCTCTAAAAATTTAATAAAAATACTTTTCTTCTTTTTGGCCTTTAACTCATTGGTTCCATACTTTTCCCTATTTTGTTTTACTTGCTCTTCTGTAAGACCAGTCTGTGCATTTGTTTGTAATTGTTCTTGTGTTTCTTCTACACTTTTGTTGTACCATTTTTCTTCCACTTTTCTCTTCTCCTTTTTCAAATTTTATATTTCTTATCTTATTATGTACAAAAATAAGACTTTTAAAGAAATTTTTCACATTTTCATGTAACTCCTTTCTTTAAAAGTCTTGCTTACCATAAAGGTTACTAACCAGAATATCTATATTTCGCGATTGTTGATTAGTAGTTTATAAGCTACTCCCTTTTAAATTTTATGCATTTATATTTTTATTGCTCTATTTTATCATTCTTCTTTTTTATTTGCAAGTACTTGTTTGTATTTTAATGGAATTAATTATTGTTAATTTACAACTACAAAAATTTCCTCTTCTGAAAAGCTTTTAAAAAAGATATAAATAAACAAACTACCTTTAAATTAACGTTTAGCGTCATTTAAAAGATAGTCTGTTAAAATGAAATTAAATCATTTTTGTGTAATATATTACTTGCGAGTTAACGCTCCATAAGGCTTGACATTATTTCTTTTGCATACTCTAATGTCATACCTGTGGCTGTGGACATACGTCCTTCTTTAAGGTGTACAAATGAAGCATCTGTAATAGAAATTCCACCACAATAAGACAAAAACTTTCCTTTTGCCAAATAAGTTTCTAATTCCTCATCAGAGATGTCGTCCAAACGCAATCTTGCTGTATCGGTGATATTAACGCTTTGAAGAATCTTATCCTTTTTAACAAGTAAAACAGCATTGCCTGTATAGGCATATACATCCTCCGAACCACGCATACGACTAATCAGCTTACGCGCCTCCTCTATTGATTTTGGCTTTCCATACATCACTTTTTCAAAAACAATATTCTGATCACCGGCAATAATTAAACGTAGTCCCCTATGCTTTGTTTCTTCAAAGACCTTTTTGGCTTTACGCATAGAAATATCTGCCAACTGATTTTTAAAGGACTTAGACTCATCCGGCGTTTCATCAGCATCACTAACCATCACTTCAAAAGGGATTCCTTCATTGATAAGCTGTTGTTTACGCACAGCAGATTTCGATGCCAAAATTACACGTGGAAAATTATGCACAATTCTTGTGAACGGCTCTACCAAATCTTCTGGTTTATCATAAAAAATGATTTCTGTTGCAACATTGGCTATGGTAGTAGAAATATCGCTATTGGTTTTTGCAATAATATAAATTGGCTTACCAATACTATAGCAAAATCCGCTATTCATTCCCAGACCAACGCCTTTTTCGCTAAACTCAATGATATTACAATCACATTGCTCCATAGCAGGGAATGCATAATCTCTCATTAGCGTTTTATCTTCTGGAATATAGGTTTTTCCCCATTTTTCAACATCTCGTGCCATTAGCGTAATTTCAATACCTGCTTTGTTTAAAGCCGCCTCAATGGCTTCTACTTTTGCACGGTCTTCATCTCCATCATGAAACTTCAATGAGAAAAATGCATGTACTGTACCAGTTTTCCTTTCATAAGAAATTTTGGGTTTGTGTGCTACTTCTTTTAACATCATAAAACACCTCCTATTATGTTACGTCTACGAAATATGTACACATGTTATAACACATTTCATAGAGAAATACAAGAGAAGGTTATTTTTCTACATAAACCAACTTGGCTATTCTTTTCAATTATTTTTTAATACTAACACACTTTTTCATTCCAATAAACTATTTGTAAATCAACATTCCATAAGTTCTATCTTTTCTTTTTTACTAACTATTTCCATTTGCTTTTTCTTTTTTAATCTGTTTTTCATTCGTTCACTAAATTTCTACTTTTTGGTAAGTATCTTACAAAAAAGTGCATACTTCTATTTTCTATAAAACCGTCTTATAATGCTTTTAGGTAAACGAAGCCTTGTTATATAAATTCGTAAAAATAAGGAGGAAAAGAATATGAATACTCAAAAAGTACATTTAAACAAAGGATGGATGGAAGTATATGATTTTGGAAATAGGAAACTACACGCCTACCAAACCAATGACCTAATGACAGATGAAAGCTATATTTTAGAAAGTAAAGACCAAATTTTACTATTGGAATTTCCTGCTTTTTATGACAATTTAGGAGAATTTGAAGAATATGTGAGCAGTCTTGAAAAACCTATCATAGCAAAAGTATTTTCTGACCATCCAAATGGTGCTACCATTTTTTCTGATTGTAAAGCTTATGCTTCTAAAGGCACTCTACAATCTATGCAAACAGGTACTATCTACCATTTAGTAGAAGGCTTTAAAACTGCTTTTCATGGAGAGTTTGCTAGCGAATTTCATACCATCACAGATATTTTAGAAGGTTCAAAAGTAACTATTGGTGATTTTGATTTAGAAATTACCTACCATGAAGAAGATATAGAAATTGTTTTTCCTCAGTTACAGGTTGTCTATACACATATGTTAGGACACGATTGTCATTCTATTGTTACTAGCAATACACATGCAGATGCTATTATTCACCAATTAGAAACCTATAAACAAAAAGGTTATGTTCTTATTTTGTCTAGTCATCATACCCCTGAGACATTGGAAGATGTAGATACTAAGATTGCTTATTTAAAAGATATAAAAGAAATTGCTAGCCACACTTCTAATAAAGAAACCTTTATAAAAGTGATTGAGTCTAAATATCCAACCTATCAAGGGCTAAATTATTTAGAGATGACGGCTACTGCTTTCTTTCCGGAAAAAGCATAATAAAAAAGTAAAATAATTAGTTTCTTCTAATACTTACCAAAAAGTACGTACTTTCCAAAAGCATTATATACTGCTATAATACTATTAGGAGTGTGGTAATATGGTAAAACGATATACAAATTGTCCAGTAGAATACACCGCTTCTATTATCTCTAACAAATGGAAGATTTTGATTTTAAGAGATTTATTAACTGGTGTAAAAAGATATAATGAACTAACCAAGTCAGTAGTGGGTATTTCTGCTAAAGTACTTACTCAAAACTTACGTGATTTAGAAGCAGATGGTATTGTACAAAGGAGAGTTTATCCAGTTGTTCCACCAAAAGTAGAATATAGTCTAACATCTAAGGGACTGGCTTTAAAAAGTGTTTTACAGTCAATGGAACAATACGGGAATACTTATAAGGATGGTTCAAAATGAAAGAAATTTTAGTACAAGAATTATTAACTTATTTCTTAAAAGAAGAAAAGGCTTATACTTCTATAAAAGTCCCTACTAATTATGAAGAAAAAAGGCAATTACTTCGAGGTCTCATAAATAGGAGACCTCCTAAAAAAATAGACGCTTCTATTTTAGAAAAAGAAAGCCATTTATTACAATTGGAATTACAGGAAAAGTGCATAACAGACGCCAACTTCTTTAAAGAAAAACTAGTTTTGTGGCAAGGAGATATTACCACATTAAAATGTGATGCTATTGTTAATGCCGGTAATGCTTATCTGCTTGGTTGTTTTGTACCAAATCATACTTGCATTGATAATGCTATTCACACCTATGCAGGTATTTCTTTAAGATTAGCTTGTCAAGAAATTATGCAAGGTACTACCTTACCCAATGGTGAAGTAAAATTTACTAAAGGCTATAATCTTCCCTGTCAATATGTATTCCATACAGTGGGACCGCAAATTTCTGATAATCGCTATGTATCTAATGAGGAGCAACAAGAATTGAGGAATTGTTATTTACATTGCCTATCACTTTCCAAACAATTATCTGTTAGAACAATTGCTTTTCCTTGCATCTCTACAGGTTTATATGGCTATCCTAAAATGGAAGCAGCCAAACTTGCTATAAAGACCGTAAAACAATATCTGTTGCAAAATGATAAGGTCTTTGACCATATTATTTTTAATGTATTTTCTAAGGAGGATAAGGTAATTTATGAATCACTATTATAAAGTACTAGAAATATTGCAAAATGCCGATGCTATTTTAATTGGCGCAGGTTCTGGGCTTTCTACATCTGCTGGTATTCACTATGATACGACTCACTTTCAAGAACAATTCCCCGAACTATTTAGACAATATGGTATGACAGATATGTATACTTCTAGTTTTTACAATTTTGCTACTGAAGAAGAAAAATGGAGTTATTGGTCTAAACATATTGCATATGTTTATCATATAGACGCTAAGCCTACCTATCAAAATTTATATGCCCTTGTTAAATCTAAACCTCATTTTGTTATTACTACAAATGTGGATGGTCAATTTCAAAAAGCTGGCTTTGAAGATTCCTGTTTATTCGAAGTGCAAGGAAACTTATCTCAAATGCAATGTAGTATAGGTTGTCATGATAAGATATATGATACTTTAGAACTTGTTTCTAAAATGTTAGTTTATAGGCAAGATATTAAAATTCCTAGTGCTTTAGTTCCCTATTGCCCTATTTGTCAAAATCCTATGGAAGTACACTTAAGAAAGGATAATACTTTTGTAGAGGATGCCTCATGGAAACAACATAATAATGCCTATAAAGAATTTATAGCGAACTATCAAAATAAACATTTGTTACTTTTAGAATTTGGTGCTGGTTTTAATACACCTGGCATTATTCGCTATCCTTTTGAGTCAATTACCTTGGCAATAAAAAATAGTTTTTTAATTCGTGTTAATCAAGATTTTCCTTTTCTACCAGAGGAATTACAAGATAAGAGTTTCGCTTTCGAAGAGGATTGTTCTTATTTTATAAATTCTTTGTATAAGCTAGTTCTATGAATAAGCTTACTATATATTCTAAAAATATTAAAGAAAATCTAAAACAACCTACGAAACTTTATTAGTTCGTAAGTTGTTTTAATTTGGATTTGGTAGTCAAGGCAAAATTCTAGAACCCTTCTGCCTTTACTATTTATAATCTTTATGAATATTTATTAATGTAAATATTTATTACTTATTTCACTTGTATATATTTGTCATTTAATAGAAATTTATTTTCTGTAATATGATATATTCTTGGAATATTTAATCTTAACTTAACTTTGTCTACATCATATAATTTTTCCTCAATATCTGCTCCAATCACTTTTCCAACTATTAGATTGTGATTACCAGTTTCAATATTATTTTCTAAGATACAATCTATATTTATAGAACATTCTTTAATTCTATTTGCTTTTATATGATTGGATATATATGGAGTTAAACCTACTAAATCAAATTCGCTTTGACCACTAGGAATTTTTCCTCCTGCTTTATAGAGTTTGTCTACTATACTTTCATTTGGTATAGAAACAACAAATTCTTTTGTATCAACTATATTCTTATAAGTATCTGATTTATTATTGATACCTAAAGCAATCATAGGAGGTTTTGAAGAACAATTCATAAACATTCCAAAAGGAGCTACATTATCTATTCCCTCTTTACTTCTTGTAGAAACTAAGACTACTGGAGAAGGTTGCGTAATATATACTACTTTTTCTATTTGATGAAGTATTTCTAATTTATCTAATATTTCATACTGTTCTATTACAGGTGGATTTGAATAATAAACTCTTACATTAAAATCCTTGTCCATTAGTTCTAGCATTTCAAATTTCTCTCGTTCTATTAATTTAAAATTATCTCTATTTAAAACAATTTTTTTTACTTGTTCATAATCATCAATTTTAAAATCACAATCGCCTAATTCTGGTCTAGTAATGTCTGGTTTTCTTATTTTTAATATTCTTAGAGGCCCTGCTATTGTTTCTATAGGATTTATTTGATATAAATTTCCTGTTTTAGTGTTAGATATTATTCTACCTATTTCTTGTGTCTTCCCCTCTAAATCTTCATATTGCTCTTGACTTTGTGCAAAAATACAGCAATAATTTATCACTACTTTATTACTTATATATTTATCATTTAACTCTTTTGATTGTTTTACAATAGTTTGAATTAGTTTTTCCATAGAGCTGTCCTCTCTTTATTCCTTAATTACATTAAAAAGTTTTAATGTAATTAAGTTTGTCTTTTTAATGTAATTATTAAAATTTTAAATCAAGTTTTATACTTTTATATTCTTTTTCAATACTCTAATATTTGTCTACCTCAATATCTTTTAGAGTTTATTCGGCCTTAATGAGGTTTATAAGATAGGGCAATTGAGGGAGTTATTTACGAAAAAATCGCCTATTTTTAATGATGTTCCTCCCACATTTTGCCAAAAAAATAATTCGATTAATCAATTGTATAATTATTTTAGCATAAAATTCTTTATCTATCCCTATTTTCTTTTTCTCGTTTTTTCTCCATTTGCAAAAATCTTAACATATATTGAACTGCTATTGTTCTATCATTTTGTGTATGAAATCCATGTGATGCTCCTTCAATTGCTACAAAATAAGCTTCTTTACATTGTTCAGCAATATTCTTATTAATTTTATATGGTGTCGTTTGATCTTCTGTTCCTTGCAAAAATAATATTGGAATATTAATTTCTTTAATTTTTTCTTCTGGTTTTAGATTTCTTGTTTCTCTCATAAATGTTCTACTAAGTGTCATTACTTTATCAGTTGTTTTACTTTTAATATTTACACTACCCTCTACTAAAGCACTTTCATAATTTTGAATTCCCAATGAACCCTTTGGATTTCCATTGTTATTATCAATAGACCCTGAATATACAATTAGTTTTTTCACTTGTGGAAAATAAGCATAATTAATTAAACTCAAAACACTAGCTCCAAAACTTGCACCTAACACTATCATTTGAGAATATCCCTCATTTTGAACTAACCATAAAGTTGCTTCTAAGTCTTTCTTTAATCCTTCCATTGTCATTTCAATATCTTTTCCATCACTTTTTCCATGAGCTCTAAAATCAAACCTAAAAGTATCATAACCATTATTTACTAATATCTCTGACAATTTAGTAAAATCACCATATTCTTCTCTATCAGTTTTAAGTCCATGACACATGATTACACAGCTTTTATTTGGCTTTTTTCTCATAAACGTTCCACTTAATCTGGTTCCATCTATACTATTATAATTGATTATTTTTTCATTTTCTTTCATAATAAATTTTATTATGGGATTTTCCCATGTCCTTTTACAGTTGATTTATCAATATGGAGCGGGTAGCGAGAATCGAACTCGCGCTATCAGGTCGGAAGCATGACATTCTACCACTAAATTATACCCGCTTATTTTTATATTCCTATTATACACTATATGTTATATAATTTCAATTATTAAGAAAAAAAGTTACTGTTTTAAAGTAACTTTTCTTATTTATCTTCTAGAAATATAAAATCATACGAAATGAAATATGTTTATTACTACTAGTAGCACGACTTCCATAACGAGTATCCCCTTGAGGAGAAGTATAATCTCTACCAACACTTACACAAGGCGCTGCATGGGCACTATCTACATAACTAGAAGTTTCTGTACACCATTCTCTTTCATTTGATGCCATATCTTGAATTTTACATCTTTCGTCTCCGTTTTTACCAGTATTTCCTATAGTCGTATTTAGAGAAGATTGCATACTGTAATCACTATCTCCTGAGCATTTTTGTATATAAGAAATGGCTGTACTCCATGCATAAGAATTCAGTAAATCTGTTTCGAAACTGGCATCTTGATACATAGCTATACTAGCTTTTGCTGCATTTTGTTGATTAATCCAATTCCATAGTTTACCACTTGTTTGTGTAGCCGTTTCTGTTGCCGTTACACTCACCTTAGAATACGGTCTTATACCATCTCTATAGCTTGCTTCAAAACGGGCTATATAATAACCACCATTTAAAATGGTATTCTCTACAAATCTTTTCAAGTTTCTAGCGGTTGTATTCGTTCCATCTGTTCCATCTGAGCCATTCGATATTCTAGATTGTACCAATTCCTTATAATACGTATCTATAGCTATATCATTACTTTGTTTTGTATAATCATTAGCGTTTTGTACCAATGTTTCTACCCATTTTCTGCAAAAGTATATCTGCCTAAAGTAATGGTTGTTTGACTCCCATCTGCTTTTGTAATATTTCCCACTGGTACCCATACAAATTGATTTCCTCTACTTGCTCCATTTCCATCAGTACTTATATCTTTGTCTTCTATAACAATTCCTTCTGATACACTAATTCCAGAGTCTGCTGCAATCTTAAATCCATTTGGTACAACTACTTTATTTCCTTTATTATCTTTTATTTGTGTATTTCCTGTTACATATATTCCTTCTGTCTTCATTTGCTCTACACTTTTATCTACTATCGTTATATTTCCTTCTGAAGCTAAAACATCATATAGACTATTTAATGATTTTTCTCCTTCTACTCTAGCTAATTCTGTATTTTCCTTTGCTCTTTGTGCCTGTGTAATAATTCCATTATCTCCTACTAACATAGCCATACTAACACCTGCTAGAATAATTAAAACAATGATGGTAATCACTAATGCAATTAAAGTAACACCTCTTTGTCTATTCATCTTACCTTCTCCCCCTCAAATGATATTTTATCTTTTATTACTTTTTTAATTTGTCATGTTCATTTTTCTTCTTTAACTTCTAAAAAAATATTTCTATTATTACATTTATCTAGCATTCTAAATGAAGGCTTAATTAATTCATGCGTTATTTATTCATTTCTTTGGAATTTCTATTCTTTTTCTTATCTTTTCCAAGTTTTCTATTTTTAATCCTTTTTATTTTATATTACCTTTTGGTTAATATCAATTAAACTATCTATTATTTTATTTTTTAATTTTCTACTTTCTATATTCTTTTTTCAATTTATCTTATGTTATCTGCTGATTGTTATCTTATTATTTTTGAGCGCAAAAAAATATCACCTATTGGTGATATTTAAATTGGAGCAGGTAGCGGGAATCGAACC
>CATZDQ010000018.1 GCA_958417695.1 uncultured Clostridiaceae bacterium
ATTGTTACATATTTTACAGTCTCCCTATTAAATAATTCTGTCATATAGGACATAGCAGGATCATTATAAAAGGCCATACCACCAATAATTGTTTTTTCTGTAACACTTCTTACTCTAGTATATTTGTTAATAACAATTCTTAGTTTTTCTTGTGCTAAAATACCTTTGGCTTTTAAATCTCTTAAATACGCGGTTAATGGTTGTATCGTTAATACATCCATACTTTGTACTAAATAGATTTCTTGGCTATTGGCTAAGTAATTGTAGTTGGTGTCAAAATCACAATCTAATAATACTAAAGAATAATTTTGTACTAAAGTTGTTAAAATATTTTCATATTCTTCTATACTACCATCTTCTCCTGGTAAAGAAGTATAAACATCTAAATTTTTATTGACTTGTATACCAGTTGCATATCCTTGAGATAATTTCTGTGTGCATTCAAATGCAATTCTTCTTAAGTCTTCTTCATTTTTTGTATAAATGTAATAGGCATTTCTATTTTTCGTTAAATCTAATATAGCTGTTTTGATACCTTGTCCAGATAGCATTTCTGCTATATTATTAACTAAAAATGAGGTTCCGTTTTTTGAAGTACCTACAAAAGCTACCACTTTCTTATCTCTTGTTAATAGATTTTCTATGGTACTAGTGTTTTGTATTTGATAAGATGAGTTACTTGGCATCTGGTAAGACGCTTCTTGCCTTGGTTCTTCTGGTTGTTGATAATTTCTATTTTCATAAGTAGGCATTGGCTCTTCGTCTTCTTGCATCGTCTCTTCAAAACCTGGTAAAAAGCTTTCTTCTTGTGAATCTTCTTCCTCAAATCCTGGTAGCATAGTTTCTTCTTTATCTTCGGTATTCTCAAAGCCTGGTAAAAATCCACTATTTTCTTCTTCCTCATCATCAAATCCTGGTAATACGGCTGGCTCTGCTACTTCTTCTACTTGTACTTTTCTTGGTCTTCCTCTTTTTTTCTTAGCTGGCGCTTCTTCAATCACATTGGTCGTTTCTTCTATTGGCTGTATCTTTTTTGGTCTTCCTCTACCTCTTTTTACTGGTTGTTCTGGAACTGGTTCTGGCATAGAGATATCTTCAAAACCTGGGAATTCTTCTTCCTCTACTACAGTATCTTTTATATTTTCTACTTTTTCTATTGGTTTTGGTACCACTCTTTCTGGTTTTGTATCTATGTTATCCACTTTTTTAATATTCTTTGTGGATACTTCTGATGGAATAATGACTGGATTTGTTAGCTTCTTTGTCGTTGCTTTATTAACAATAGATTCTATTTTAATACCATTATCATCTGGTAGTTTTACTTGTCCATCTTTAATTCTTTTGGTTTTTGTTTTATTTTCCTTTTTACGGTCTGTTACATCTGTCTTTTTGCTATAATCACCATAGGCTTTTTTAGTGGTTCCACCTGAAAATGCCATAATTTGTTGATATCTTGGGCAATTAGCTTCTAGAACCGCTTTTACATTTAAAGGTAAGAATTTAATGATTACCTTTAATTGCTCATCTGTGTATTGTGCAGCAATACTATTAAAACTATCTACATAACGTTCTTCATTTCTACCTAAGCGTTTATAATGAGTTAAGATGTTTTGAATTTCTACTTCGCTAACATCTCCTTCACTTTCTGCTTTATATTCTACATTATTGGAATCGATTTGGTAATAAATCTTGGCTTCTTTTTTAGTTCTTGGTTTATTAATTAAATTACAAACTTGTTCAATACTTCTATCTTGTCCAATAAGCGCACTATATACACCAATTCCAAATAGCTTAATTAATAGATTTTCTGACTTTGTACGCCTGTCTGTTGTAATTAAAATAATGGGTATGTCTTCTCCTGCATTGGTAGATGCTTCATCTGAAATACTGTCTAATTTCTCGAATATAAAATTGTCAATCGCTTCATAATTATTGTTTGCAAATGGCTCTAGGTCCTCACTAATTACTACTCTATCATATGTTTTGTCCTTTTGTAATTCTTTTAAAATTGCATTAAAGTAATAAACATTTTTATATGAAATGATTTCTTTATACATTTGTTGATATTTCTTAACTATAGATTCTGAAATACTCTCATTACTTACTGCAAATAAAACTTTCATTCGTTAACCCCTCCAACCTTTTACAACAATGGCAAATATCAATGGTAATACTTGTGCAATAATAAACACTGTTACAATAGATATCATAATGCCAAAGCCTTTATCTCTTGTATCTAATTTTCTAATACCTAAAACATATTGGTAAATAGCACTAATGGCTATTCCTATAAAGCAAAAAGGTATACTATAAATCTGAATTTTATTTAATAGATAAGCTGCAAATCCGTAAGAGTCTGAGCCATACGCTTCTTTATAATCTTCTAAGGTTTTCTTTTCTTTATCTTTGATATCCACTAATTGGCTAACTGTAGCATCTCCTGCATCGTTTACTTGATTTTGTGTAGTTGTATTTGTAGCATATACGATTGTACTAGAAAATATACATATGCATATAGCTATCGCTGCGAATACTTTCTTCATTTATAATTGCCCCTTTCTGGTATTTTTTCATTTCAATTTTTTTCACAATTCTTACTTATAATATAATACAATAATATGGAAAAAATAGCAAGGAATTATCTTCATTTTTTTTATTCTTACTGATTTTTCTTTGTTTTCTATTCAAAAGCTATTTTTTTATCTTCTTTTTTAGCTTTCTTTATTTTTCTTAGGGTCCATGCACTTTTCTTTTTTTTACACATATAATTTCGTATAGTGAAAAAAATGGAGGTAGCTTATATGTTAGTCCTTTCTATATCTAGTTTTTTAGTCTTCTTACACTCTGCTGTTTTTTTAGTAGGATATATCTCTAGTAATCAATTATTTCCAGAACCGCTATCTATAGAAGAAGAAAAACAATATTTAGAACAAATGAAACAGGGTGATGAAGAAGCACGTAATGTTTTAATAGAGAGGAACTTAAGATTAGTTGCTCATGTTTGTAAAAAATATAGTTCTACCAATGTAGACCCAGATGATTTAATTTCCATTGGTACCATTGGTTTAATAAAAGGTATTAATAGTTTTGAACCTTCCAAAAATGTAAAGCTTTCTACTTATGTTTCTCGTTGTATTGATAATGAGATTTTAATGCATTTGCGTAGTACAAAAAAGTTGGGCGCAGAAGTTTCCTTAGAGGACCCCATTGGTAAAGATAAAGATGATAATACAGTTACTTTGCAAGATGTCTTAGAGAATAATGAAAAGAATATTGAAGACGAAGTAGATTTAAAGATTAAGGTAAAAAGATTATATGATAAAATTAAGCAAGTCTTAAAAGACCGTGAAAAAACAATTATTGAATTACGTTTTGGCTTAGATGGTAGAAAACCTAAAACCCAAAATCAAATTGCAGAAATGATGGGCATTTCTCGTTCTTATGTTTCTAGGATTGAGACAAAGGCTATTGGTAAGCTTTCTAAAGAATTTGAAAAGTAGTTAAAAATAAATACCTTCTAAAAAAGTATGTCCCTTTTTTTAAAGTTGTGATATACTTTTTTATGTCTGATAGCTTTTAAAAGATAGGTTATAGTTTATATGTTTTCATTATCTGTTTTAATTTAAGTATAGTGGAATGTAAATAATGCAAACATAACCGCACCTACAATTGCTACCACCGTTTTAATATAAATATTATAGAAGCTAAATTCTCCAGAAATAGAAACAGTAGAATAATTCTATGTAACGTTTTAATATAAGCATTATAGAAGCTTTTATATATTCTCTAAAAAAATTTTACTCTATAACACTATCTCTTTATCTATTTTTAGAATTCCTTAGTTATTCCAAAAGACCTGTAAGCTTTTACTTACAGGTCTTCTAGCAAGAGTAAAACTTCTACTCTTGAAAACCAACTCTAATTTTCTACTTCCGAAGTTTCCGATGCTTCTTTATATGAATAGTATGCCATCACGCTATCTTCATACAACACTTTTAAAACAGCTTGTCCTTCCGGACCTTCTGTTCGGAAAACTTCTATGTTACCTACTACTTCCTTTGTTGCTCCTTTTTGTAACATTTGTTCTTTCCTCGTTTCTACATATTCCTGCATTTCTTTTGATAACATCTTTTTGTCTACCTCCGAGTTAGTTTTTTTATTTACTACAAGTAACTTCTTTATTATATCATATAAAGCCTAAAACGTCTATCAAATGAGCAAATTCTCCTAATTAGCTTGTTACGAGATTTAAATCAATTTCTTGTAGTGGAATTTATGTGTTTTTAGCTCTATGAAATTCCGCCAGATTTTTCAGTTAGTAACAAGCTAGTATCATCTTTATCGTTTTTTGTGAACTAAATCAAAATATTATATCAGCATCAAGCACTTTTTATTAGAAATCACTTATTTTTCGTTCATTTAATAAGCTTACGCACTCTCTATAACCTTTTTTCACCATTCATTTGGTAAATTTCTGCATCGTATTTGCTTAAAATTTTTGTTTTTCTGAAAAGCTTGCCCTTCCATGTGTACTATCGATACGATTCTCTAGTTGCTACTCTATCTGTAATGTTTAAATATTCTATATAAGGTTTGTTGTTAATATACTTCCATATCTTTATAAAAATTGGCTTAATTTCAATAACTACTTCATCTTCTAAATCTGAATATTCATTAAAAGACTTTTTATGTACTTGTTTAAATTTTTCTAAAAATTTATTATTTTTTTCATTAAATGGATGCTCTAAAATTTTTGCTGTTCCTTCTATCTGGTAATTGTCTAAACATAATGCAACATTTTCATTTCCTTCCATTTGCATACATTTATCAAATTTTATATCAGTCTGAAAATATATTTTATTATCTATTATTATATAGCTAACCGTTCTTGCAGTTGGCTCATTATTTAAGCAAGTTGCTAGTACAATATGCTTATTTTTATCTAAATAATCAAAAGTTTCTTTTTCCAATTCATCATAAACTATACATTCTCTTTTATTCATTTAAATTACTCTCCTCTTTATTTTTAATTTGTTTTAATTCGTTTTTAGTTAGATTTTTATAATTTGTTTTCTCTGTAACTTTCTTTCCAATTTTTCCTTCAATCTCTTTTCTAGCTTTTCCTGTAATTTTTCCTGCTTCTTGTACATCATCTTTTAATTCTTCTAATCCAAAACTATTATTCGTATTATGTATTTCATTTGCTGTTACTTCTGCTAAATTTGTTATCGCAAGTTCTAGTTTTCCCATACTATCTCTTAAATTCCTTTTTGTTTTATTAATCCCCTTTAACTCTTTATATTGAGCAGTATTCATATTAAATGTACTTTTATATATTTCATCAGTTAATATAGCATAATCTCTATCTTTTGCTCCTCGCTCTTTCCATGTATCTGTTAATTCTTTTCTACTATCTATTGATTTCAATCTTTGGGCAATCCATGTATCCTCATAACCTTTTTTAATATAAGTTTCTTTCGCTCTATTTATTGCAAGTTCTGGATTTACAATTTCATCTAATCTTTCACTTCCCACTTGTGCTAGCCACAATTTAAAAGGTTCTGCTTTGGATGATGGTATAGATTGTATAATTCTTAATATGCCTTTTGTATCTGCTGTTCTTACTTTTCTTCTTTTTCCGTCTTTTGCTATCATTTCAACTAGGGTACAAATTGTACCCCAGTTGTTATTTAATTCTTCATCTCTAGACTTTAACTTTTTTATATATTGTTTAACATCTACAGAATCAGTTAAAACTTGAACTACATCTTCTACTGAAAAATACCAATCTTCATTATACCAGGTTCTTCTGATTTCTTTTTTCTCAAATAATGCTAATTTATTTTCTTGCATTGTACCACTTCCTTAATTTTTTATTATTATATAGTATTTTCATCATTTTGTCAAACATTTGTTTATGTATTTTCAGAATTTTAGCAGTTATTATCTTAATAACTGCTTTCCTTAACTTTAGGTTTAAAAGGTGTATTCGGAGTACTATATTTGTTTTACAAATGCTTTATCTCTATTCTCATCATATCCTAGTTTTTTGTATAATTCATGTGCATATTTTCTATGAAATCCACTAAATAACCATATTTTCTTTATATCTTCTTGTCTAGCTATTTCTTCGGCTCGTTTCATTAGTTTTGTTGCTATTCCCAATCTTCTATATTCTTCCATTATTGCCAAATCCCATATTGTTGCTTCTTTTCCTGATGGCATTGTTAGAATATTCAGTGTTACTGTTCCTACTAACTTATCATTTATATAATATCCTAATACATGAATATTTTTACTGTTTTTAGATATTTTATATAATTTTTTCATTTTTTCATAACTTATATCGTTATTAAAAACGCTCTTCAATATTTCCTGTAATTTTTTTAAATCTTGTTCCTCTATTTTACTGACTATATTATCTCTTTCCATTTTTACTCCTAATTTAAATACTCATATTCTTACATACAATCTTATAAAGTTCTTTTGCCCCATTACTTAATTCATTTTCATCTACTTCACCAATTTTATATCTTTCATATCCTAAACACTTATTAGGTTCTTCAATTTTTAATTCTCCACTTTTTAAAGTTCCCTTATATACAATATAAATCCAAGTTTGCTCTTTGTTATATCTATCATCAAATGTTTTATTATAAGTTGCTGTAACAAATTCTCCTATTTCTATGTTTGCATCTGTTCCAATTTCTTCTATTATTTCTCTTTTTAATGCACTTCTATAATCAATATCATTTTCTTTAACTCTTCCACCTATTGTTTCTAATTTTAATCTTTCATCTCTACAGCCTAAACCTCTTCTTTGAAAAATTATTTTATTATCTTTATCAAAAGCATATACAATAACCACTACTTCATAATTATTTGAAATATTTTTATTATCTGATAAAAATTCTTGTAATTCTTTCATATCTTTTACTTCTTCTATAAATAATTGCATTTTGTCCTCTATAATGTTTACTTTGACAATATCTTACCATAAAAAGTCAAAAAAAGAAAGTCGTTTGTCAAAGACTTCCTCCAATTTAAGTTTTATCTCCAAACATCTTATTTTCCTATATTACTAATTTACCGCTCCGCATACCCTTTTGACTTCTATTGTTACCTTAATTTCATGATTTTCAATTCGTTTAACCTTATTTTTTCCTTTTATATCAAAACTAATAAAATCTTCAAAATCAGTAATTTGAGCTATTGTATCGTATCTTTTAGACATAGCACAGAATAATACTCCACATAGCTTGTAAATATAGATATGTCTACTACATATTACACTATCATTCTTAATTAATATTTTTTAATAAGCATACTAAGACAGAAAAATAATAAGTCAAAAAATATGGTACAAACTATATTTTTGAACTCATTTTCTTTTTTTATTATTATCTAAATAAATTTTTGTTTTGCAGTTTTTGCTCTAAAAGCTCTATAAAATTGTATAAAACTCTATGAGGTTAGTATTTTATTCATATCATTATTTCATTTTTTGTACCTTTTTAATTTTTCAAAAACATTTAATTATAAGTATTTTTTCAATATTTGTTATTATTTTTACACTATATTATATTTCACATAAGTTTTCAATTTCTTAGATTCATTTGTGGTAACTACTAGTTTTTTCATCTAATTATGTTATAATATACATAATTAGGAGGTTACTTTTTATGGAATTACTGATTGAAAACACCCTTGCCTATGTAAAGGGCTTTTTTAAAAATGACTATAGTGGTCATGATTATTACCATACTTTACGTGTTTATCAGATGGCTAAAAGAATTGGAGAAATAGAAAAGGCAGATATGAAAATTGTTTTATTAGCAGCTTTATTGCATGATGTGGATGACTATAAATTAGTTGTTAATCCAATAGAGCCTTTTCACAATGCAATTACTTTTCTAAAATCACAATCTATCATAGAAGAAGACATTTCAAAAATTTGTCATGCTATTTCTCAGGTATCTTTTAAAGGTAGCGATAGTGTTACACCAGATACTTTAGAAGGACAAATTGTACAAGATGCTGATAGATTAGACGCACTTGGTGCTATTGCTATCGCACGAACCTTTGCTTATGGTGGTGCACATAATCGTCCTATCTATTTACCTGATTTAAATAGAAATACTTCTATTTCTAAAGAAGAATATCTAGACACTTCTAGACAAACTTCTTCTATCCATCATTTCTATGAAAAAGTACTTACTTTAAAAGACAGAATGAATACTAAAACAGCTAGAGAAATTGCTATACAGAGACATGCTTATGTAGAAAATTTTTTAGATGAATTTTTGGACGAGTGGAATGGTCTAAGATAAGAAAACAGGATACAAATAAAATGTATCCTGTTTAATTAGGTTGCTTTTCATTTATCAAATGATTAACAGCATCCATTTGTTCATTAATTTCTTCTATATTTATGCCCTTTACCTCTTCATCACTTACTGCATATTTTTTCTTCATCTCTAGAATTCTTTGAACATGAACATCTATATCTTCTATTTTAAGGCTTCCTTTTTTCACTTTTCTTTGAATATATTGGATAATTTCTTTAATTTCTCTATAGGAAAATCCCAACATAATTATATCATTTCCCGCTTCAATTGCTTTCATAACTGCTTGTTTTTTAGAATAATGTAATTTCACTGCCCACATTTTCAAATCATCCGTAATTGTTAATCCATTATACTGATAACGCTGTCTTAAGTTTTCTTCTACTACTTTTTTAGAAAGAGAAGCTGGATACTTAGTATCCATACATTTTACTAACAAATGCCCTATCATAATAGCATCTGCTCCTTCTTGAATCGCTTTTTCAAATGGTACCATATCTTGTTTTAACAATTCTTCTAAAGATACTTTTACCGTAGGTATTCTAAAGTGAGAATCTTTTTGTGTGGTTCCATGTCCTGGAAAATGTTTAACTGCCGCTATTACTTTTTGCTCTTGCATTTGTTTCATAGCTTCTATACCATATATACATACCTCTTCTGGATTATCTGCATAACAACGATTACCTATCGGATGATTTTCCTCAAATCTTTTTATATCTAAAACTGGTGCATAATTCAAATCAATTCCTGTTTGTTTTAATATTTTTCCAATTAAGGCACTACTTCTTTTAATTAACTCTATATCCTTAGTACTGGCAATAGCAAAGGCATTTTTCATAGCATGGATTTCATCTGGCATACGATTTACCCTGCCGCCTTCTTGGTCAATACTGATAAAAATAGGGACTTTATTTACACGGTTTATCTCTTTTATCTGGTTAATAAGTGCTAACATTTCTGTATAATTGTGATAATTTCTATAATATAAAATAATGCCACCTACTTTATAAGTCTGAATCATCTCTATTGTTCTTTTTGATATTTCATTTTCATCTAAACCTATCATAAACATTTGACCAATTTTTTCTTCCAAACTTAGATTATCCATATGTTTCTCCCTTATATCTCTTTATCCTATTTTAACACAATGGTCTATTCAGATACAATACTTTTTCTTTTATCTTTCTATCTTTATTCATGAACTTTCTTTTTAATGAATAAAGATAGAAAATAGAGGTGTAAGGTTATGAAATATATAAGGGATATCTTTAAAGGAATTGCCATAGGAGCAGGTGCTATTTTACCGGGTATTAGTAGTGGTGTCCTTTGTGTTATTTTTGGAATTTACGAAAAATTAGTAAACAGCATTTTAGATATTTTCCATGATTTTAAAAGTCATCTTCGTTTTCTGTTACCTCTATTTATAGGAGGTATCTTAGGTGTTATTGCCTTTGGTAACCTTTTAAGTTACTTATTTGCTAGTTTTGAAGTTCCTACTAAATTTATCTTTATGGGACTTATACTTGGTAGTATTCCTGCTTTGTTCAACCAAGCTAATAAAAATAAAGGATTTCGTTTACACTACCTTTTTTATACATTTGTTGCCTTTGTTATTGGCATTTGGATGATTCAATTAGAAAACTATCTATCTCATAGTTTATTGCCTACTTCTACTAATTCTTTTATATATCTTATTCTTTCTGGTTTTAGTATGTCTATTGGTGTGGTTGTTCCAGGAGTAAGTAGTAGTGTTATTTTAATGTGTCTTGGTATTTATGACGTCTATCTACATGCTATCTCTTCTTTAGACTTTTCTATTTTAATACCTATGGGAATTGGATTAGTGACTGGCTGTCTATTATTTTTATTTATCATTCGCTATTTATTAAAACATTATTATTGCCAGACTTTTTACACCATTATTGGCTTTGTGTTAGGGTCTATTTTAATACTATTTCCTGGTTTTACTTTTGACTTTTTACATATAGCTAGTTTCATTGGTTTTATTCTTGCATTCTTATTGGCTAATTTTCTAGAAAATCATTCTAACCAATAGTAGAAAACAGATAGACTAATTAACTGCCTATCTGTTTATATTTTTTTATTTTTTTCTTCTTAAAATCCAGTTTGTCTCTACTGGTATTGGTAATATCATTTTTACCTTTTGTTCTGCTTTTCCAGGATTTACTTGGTCTATTTCCTCATTTGTTTCAATATCCCACAACTTTTCAATTGTAAATTGTTTTGGCTCTATTTGATTTGGAATTAATATTTCTAAGATATCGCCTACTTTCAATTTATTTTTAATTTCAATAATTGTTTTGTCTTCTTCATTTCCAACCACTTTTCCACCAAATTCATAATCTGGATTATATTGTTTTCCTTCATACTCTTGAATATCTTGGTTATTTCTATCTTCAAAATAAAATGTCGTTAAACTTCTCGTTTTTGTTTTCTCTAATTCTCTTTTATAGGCTGCTATATCATAGTGTTCTGGATTATTACAATAATCATCAATAGCATGACGATAAGTATTTACTACAGAGGCTAAATAATATTCCGTTTTTAATCTTCCTTCTATTTTTAAACTATCGATTCCCATTTCTATAATCTGCGGTATCTGTTCTATTAAACATAAATCTTTAGAAGAGAAGATATAGGTTCCTTTTTCATCATGCTCTACTGGCATTAAATTCCCTGGTTTATTGGTCTCTTCTACATATACATTATAAGCCCATCTGCAACTTTGTACACAATCTCCTAAATTGGCACTTCTACCAGATAAGAAGTCACTTAAAAAGCATCTTCCTGAATAGCCAAAGCATAAAGCTCCATGAATAAACATTTCTACTTCTAAGTCTTCTGGTTTATTCTCCATTAATTCTTTTATTTGCGCTTTACTCATTTCTCTTCCTAAAATCACTCTCTTAGCACCATTGTGGTACCAAAAATTAGCAGAATGGTAACTAATCGTATTGGCTTGTGTGCTAATGTGGATTGGCGTATGCGGAGCATATTGTTTAACTATTTCTACAACCCCGCCATCTGCTACAATGATGCCATCTACTTTTAAATCGTCTAAAATTTGTGCTTGCTTTTTTATCTCTTCATAGTTTTCATCCCATGCATAAATATTAATGGCTGCATATACTTTTTTACCAATACTATGGGCATAGGTTATGGTATCTGCTAAATGATTATCTTGCATAGCTGACCTAGATCTTAAAGATAAACTAGGTGTTCCTGCATAGACAGCATCTGCTCCATATAAAAATGCGATTTTTGCTTTTTCAAAAGAACCTGCTGGCGCTAATAATTCTGGTTTCTTCATATTCTATTACCTCTCTTTTCTAATATCGTTTTCTATTATATCACATTTCTTTCTATTTTTCATCCTTCTTTTTATTTTATATATTTATCTTTGTTCTTTACAAATATTGTATTTTCTTAATTTTATATTCATTTTTATCACTTTGGTAACATTTTTCTTCTATCGTCATTTAACTATTATAATATAGATAATAGTGAATTCTGTTTAAATGGAGGGAAAAATGCAAGACATCTTTATAAAAAGATTAGAAACATTAATGGAAGAAAAGGATATGTCTCAAATTGAGCTCGCTAGTAAGGTTGGCACGACCAATGTAACTATTTCTAGATACTTAAGTGGTGAAAGAATTCCACGTTTAGAAATTGTTGCTAAAATTGCAGAAGTTTTTCATACATCTGTAGATTACTTAGTTGGACTAACTTCTCATAGAAATGCTTCTCCAGCACGTTCACATGCTCATGCTGATAATGCAGATATGCGAGAAATTCAAAAAAAGTTAGAATCTTTAGGTTCTCTAAATGCTAAAAAAAGATTAACACCTTCTCAATTAGCACTTATTAAAGAATTGTTAGATAATAACAAGGATTTCATTAATGAATTAAAAGAAGAAAAAGATATCATCGCTTAAACAAGTGATGATATTTTTTTAATAAATCTATTTCTTCTCTTATCCTTTTCTTTTAGAAATTGCTAAACCGTCTCCTACTTCTAAAATTTTTGTTTCCAAATCAGGATTTTGTGTTACTTCACTTATATATTCACGTAAATTTCTAACTGCTGTACGTTGCTTATGCTTATTATAATCTCCCATAACGTATCCTTTATATAACACATTATCTGCTAAAATGACCCCTTGTGGTGCTAACATACGTAAAGCTTCCTTTAAAAAGAATGGATATTTTCCCTTTTCCGCATCAATAAATACCATATCGTAATTTTCTTGCATTGTTGGTAAAATCTCCACAGCATCTCCTTCCCAAATATGAATTCTATCTTTTACACCTACTCTTTGTATATTCTCTTTAGCCTCTTCAATTCTCTCTTTTTCTCTTTCAATGGTATCAATCCACCCATCTTCTTGTAGATATTTAGAAAAACACATAGCAGAATAGCCAACTGCTGTTCCAATTTCTAAAATCTTTTTTGGCTTTATTTGGCTTAATATATCTGCTACTACTTCTAGTGTATCATCCATAATAATGGGAATATGCTCTTGTAATGCTTTTTGCTTAATTTTCTCTAATTCTTCTATATCCATACTCTTTTCTCCTTATTGATAGGAAAAGAAATAGGAACCCTTGTCTTTCTCCTATTTCCTCTGACTTTTATATTTTACTATATGTGTCCCCAATGGACAATTTTGTCCATTGGTACCTGTCCCTCATGGACATTATCTTCTAGCTTCTCTTTCTCTTGTTTTGGTATCTAAGGTTTTCTTTCTTAGACGAAGGTTTTTAGGCGTTACTTCTACTAATTCATCTTCTGCTATGAATTCTATTGCTTTTTCTAATGACATTTGTAGTGGTGGTACTAAACGTAGGGCATCGTCTGAACCAGATGCTCTGGTATTGGTTAGATGTTTTTCTTTACATACATTAATAGCTATATCTTCGTTTCTTGAGTTGATGCCGACTATCATGCCTTCATATACATCCACACCTGCACCTATTAATAGTTCTCCTCTTTCTTGTGCGTTGTATAGTCCATAGGTTACAGAGGTTCCTTGTTCAAATGCGACTAATACACCTCTGGTTCTTGCTTGGATTTCTCCTTTATATGGTTCATAACATTCAAAGATAGAGTTCATGGTTCCTGTTCCTTTGGTGTCTGTTAAGAATTCTGTTCTATAGCCAATTAGTCCTCTGGCTGGTATTTTAAATTCTACTTTTGTATGTCCTTCTTCTGCTGGTTCCATGTTAACCATTTCTGCTTTACGTCTTCCTAGTTTTTCAATAACAGTTCCTATAGATTCATCTGGTACATTGACAACTAGTTTTTCCATTGGTTCACATTTAACGCCATCTATTTCTTTGAAAATTACCTTTGGACGTGATACTAATAGTTCAAATCCTTCTCTTCTCATAGTTTCGATTAAAACAGATAGATGTAGTTCTCCACGTCCACATACTTCGAAGCTATCTGCTGAGTCGGTTTCCTTTACTCTTAAGCTTACATTTCTTTCTAGTTCTTTAAATAATCTATCACGAATATGACGAGAAGTAATAAATTGTCCTTCTTTTCCTGCAAATGGTCCATTGTTTACACTAAATGTCATCGATACCGTTGGTTCATCTATATCTACAAATGGTATTTTTTCTGGATTATTTAAATCACAGATAGTATCTCCTATAGAGATATCGGCATTTCCTGATACGGCACCCATGACTCCTCCAGATGCTTGTTCTGATTCTACTCCTTTTAGTGCTTGGTAGGTAAATACTTTTGCTACTTTTCCTT
>CATZDQ010000019.1 GCA_958417695.1 uncultured Clostridiaceae bacterium
ATGTACAACTATAAAAATAGAAGTAGAGGATGTATGCGTGAAAAGAACCAAAGACAATGGTTTTATGCTATATCTATCTATAAAGAAAAATGCACAAATGTATGAGTTACAAAATAGATTTTATAGTAAGATACCCACAAAAAACTACAATCCCCAGCATTTTGTTTTCCATATGACATTACATATAGATAAAGAAGAAAGTAAGGTTTTAAAAATGCAAGAAATCATCAAGGCTAAATGGAAACCTTTTACCATAGAATGTAAAACATTAGGACTGTTTAATTATCCAGGAGAGATGATTAAACAAGTTACTTTTAGTAAATAATAAAAAAGAGAAAGGAATAAAACTTTGGAACAAAATATAGAAAAAACAGGAACAGAAGAAAATTTTAAAAATTGGAGAAAAAATATTATACTATTTTTAACCAGTCAATCGATATCTTTATTTGGCTCATCTTTAGTACAATATGCCATTATATGGTATATTACACTAACAACGAAATCAGGCGTTATGATGACCATTTCAACAATTTGTGGTTTCTTGCCACAGCTGTTAATTTCCTTTTTTGGAGGTGTGTGGGCAGACCGATATAATAAAAAGTACATTATAGCAATTGCAGATTCTGCGATAGCGGTTTCTACTTTGATTGTAGCATTATTCTTCGTATGTGGTATAGAAAGCATATGGATGTTATTTATTGCGCTAGCCATTAGGTCTTTAGGAGCAGGTATACAAACACCAACCGTGAATGCGATTGTCCCTAACTTGGTACCACAGGATAAATTAATGAGAGTCAATGGCATTAATACAACCATTCAATCCATCATGTTAATTTTATCTCCAGCGGCAGCAGGTGCTATTATGCCAATCATGCCAATTGGGTATATTTTATTTATAGATGTCATTACTGCTGTGATAGGCGTTAGTATTTTTGCAGTGGGTGTTAAATATAAGCATGTTAAGAAGGAAGAAACTACTGAAAAAGGACAGTTTAAATCTATTATAGAAGGAATAAACTATGTACGAAATCATCAATTTATTAAACGTTTTTTATGGTATTATATAGTGGTATCCGTTTTAATTGCACCGATTGGTGTCCTAACACCTTTAATGGTAACTAGAACTTTTGGTGATGAGGCATGGAGGTTAACACTAAATGAAATTATATTTTTTGTTGGAAGTATCATAGGTGGTGGTATTATCTCTGCCTGGGGTGGATTTAAAAATAAAATATATACATTAGCTTTAGGTTGTGTCTTATGTGGTGTTTGTGGTGTAGCAATGGGAATGGTATCATTGGCAACTTTGTTTGTATGTTATTTGATTGTTATGGGGCTATTAGGTATAACTATGCCATTTTTCAACACACCAGCGATTGTTATATTACAAGAAACTGTGGAAGAAGCTATGTATGGTAGGGTATTTTCTATTGTGAATATTATTAGCTCTGGTATTATGCCACTTTCTATGGTAGTATTTGGTCCATTATCAGATAGGATATCAATAGAAAGTATACTAATAGTTTCTAGTATTTTCTTTATCATAGTGCCACTAGTTCTCATAAAGGATAAAACCATAAAGAATATACCCATAATTCCTAAGTCATAAATGTAAAGGCTGTACTTTAAAAGATAAAAAGTACAGCTTTTGTTAGTTGCTTTAGAAATAAGCATATGTTAAAATAGAAAAAAATAGTGAATTTACTATATTTTAAAGCTTCTAAAAAAATGGGCTTTGATAAAATAGTAAAAAAGTTACTAGAGCAAGAAAGAAATTAAATCATGCAAATCGTATTACTAAAAAATAGAATATAAACAATGTAAAATACATCGTTTATATTCTATGATTTTTTCTTTTGAAAATCTAAATGCTAATGTTCTTCTTAGGTTTTAGTAAAATATAATAGGAGGTGGATATTATATTTTAAATAGACAAATTATTTCTCACAGTAATAACAATTACAGGTTACTTTACATTTGTCTTTACAAGAACAATGATAAATTATTCCAAAAATAATCATTAAAGCTAATAAGATTACTGCAGCAATTATTCCAATGATAAGACCTATTATAGGAAGAAGACTTCCTATTGCAACGCCTACTGCTAAAATAAATAATGCTGTGAATAAGGTTAAAAAGCTTTTCATGATACAACAAAAACTTTGATTTCTTTCTTTCATTTATGCATCACCACCCTCAATATATAATATGTTAGATAATCAGAAACGACTACAATATTCGACAAAATGTTTATTTTATTCTTAAAAAAGCTGAACAAGTTGTTAAATAATCTATATACAAAAAATAGAGAATATGTTATAGTCAAACTGGTAGGTGGTATTATGGAAAAGAATATAACTTTAGAAGAAATTAAGTCTTTTGGGGAGGCATATCATAAAGAGGAGAAGAATCAGCAAATAGAAAATATAATTGCTAGAAATGGCTTAGAGAATAGCTGTATGAATAAGGATGTCATTATGGAAAATCCACCAGTTTTTAATGTGGAGCTACCAGAGACAACGATACAAAATCAAAGGGATAGTCATAAATGTTGGATATATGCAGGTTTAAATATGATTTTGTATGATGTTGCTAATAATTTAAATATGGATGTAACAAAGTTATCATTATCTAATAATTATATTGCATTTTTTGATAAATTAGAAAAATCAAATAATGCTTATGAAAACATTATTCAACTAGAGACGATTTCTCTTGACTTTATAAATCAGAAGAATATAGTAACAAATTGCGTGGCAGAAGGTGGATATTGGAATTGGTTTGTAGCAATTGTAAATAAGTATGGAATGGTACCAAAAAGTAAGATGCCTGATGTTAAAGAAAGTATGCATTTCCAAAAGTTAGAAGAAATATTTACAGAGAAAGTAAAAAAGGATATTACACAGATTTTAAAACTAAAAGAAAGTCAGGAGAGTTTAGAAAATTTAAGAGAATTCAAAAAGCAGTGTTTAAGAGAGAATTATTTTTTACTTTCTAAAGTTTTAGGAGAGCCTAAAAGAAGCTTTGATTTTGAATATAAAGATAAACAAAATCATTATATAAGATATGTAGATATAACACCACTGGAGTTTAGAGAGAAATTTTTAAAATTACCATTAGATGATTTTATTTCTATTGGAAATGTACCTATGTATAATAAAGAATATAATCGTAAATATAGAAAAGCATATCTTGGCAATATTTTTGAAGGTAGTTATGTAGAATTTATAAATTTACCAATAGAAGAATTAAAAAGAATGACGATAGAACAATTACAAGATGGTGTTCCTGTCTGGCTAGGTACGCATATTCAAAAATGCAGAGACACAGAGTCTGGGGTATTAGATTGCCGTTTATACGATTATGATAAAATGTTAGATTTTCATAGCTTAAGTAAAGAAGAATCCTTAAATTTACGAGATATAGATTTGCAACATGCCATGGTGTTTAAAGGCGTAAATATAATAGATAACAAGCCCAATAGATGGAAAGTGGAAGATAGTTATGGAGATAAAGAAAAGGTAAATGGCTATTACATTATGAATGATAATTTCTTTGAGAAGTTTGTTTTAAATGTGATTATCAATAAAAAGTATTTAACAGAGAAACAAAGAAAAATATGGAAGGAAGAGCCAATCTTATTTGAGATAGGAGAAGGATTTTAATAGATATTTAGCAAACTAAAAAAGAAAAGGAAACAATATATAAAATTTTAAGACTACAAAGAGAAATGATACTTCTTTGTAGTCTTTTATTTTGGAAAATAGAATTCGATATAAGAAATATAAACAAAAGAAAAGTATCAGCATATTTTCTTTACAATCATATACTATAAAAAAGGAGGATAGGGAAAATGAATGATTTTGGAAATAGTAATGATTTTGAAGAAGGAAAAGTCATAGTAGCTTTAGATAAAAATTTTAATTCTACTTCTATTGACACATATTTGCCTTATATATTGGAAGGTATAGAGGTACAAAGTGTAGAGTGGATATTTCATTCTAATAAGCTAAATAATAAAGAAGAAATAGAAGACATTTTATTAATTAATTTAAAAAAGAAAGAAAAGTTAGAAGTAATCAATGCTATAGAGAAACTTTCTAAAAATCCATATATAATTTATGCAGAACCAGACTATTTATATGACATGGATGTAATTCCAAATGATTCGGAATTTAAATATCTTTGGGGAATGGAAAAAATTAATGCGCCATCTGCATGGAATTATACCACAGGAAGATATCAGGTAGTAGTAGGGGTGTTAGATAGTGGTATAGATTATAGGCATCCAGATATAAAAGAAAATATGTGGAGCTCCCTAGATGGACAATACAAAAATGGATGGAATTTTGTTGATAATACACCAAATCCTATGGATAGAACTGACCATGGGACACATGTTGCTGGCACCATTGGTGCTATAGGAAATAATTTTATTGGTGTTGCAGGCGTGTGCTGGCACATACAAGTAGCAGCTTTTAAAATTGGAGATAATCGTGTAGATTTAGCAGCAGCTATTAAAGCTATTTATTTTGCTAATATAATGGGGATTCCTATTTTAAATAATAGCTGGGGAGGACGTAATTACTCTCCTATTCTAAAGGCTGCCATAGAACAATATGATGGATTATTTATAGCTTCAGCTGGTAATAATGGTTCTAATAATGATTATTTTCCAATGTATCCCGCATCTTATGATTGTGATAATATTATTTCTGTAGCAGCTACCAACCAAGAAAATACGTTAGCTTCTTTTTCAAATTATGGAGCAAAAAGTGTAGATATTGCTGCACCTGGAACTAATATTTTGAGTACAACTTTAAATGGAGAATATAGTTATAAAAATGGAACTTCTATGGCGGCACCTCATGTAGCGGGAGCAGCTGCATTACTAAAATCTTATATGCCCTATTTAACTACATTAGAAATAAAAAGATTAATTTTATCTAGTGCAGATAAGTATATTAGTTTAGAAAGAAAATTACTAACAGAGGGTAGCTTAAATGTGTATTCTATGATGGAAATGTCTAATTTTATAGGAAGAACTTAAAACAAACTAGTTTATAAAATTCTAGAAATTACTTTAAAAATAGGCTCCATTTATTTTAAATGATTTGTAATAAGTAAAAAAATATGTTATAAATATATATAAATATGATTAAGGGGGATTTGGCAAATGGAAGAAAAATATGAAGAATGGGTTAAAAGATTTATGGAGTCATGGAAAAATTTAGATTGGAAGGAAACGATGTCTTTAATTTCTAAAGAAGTAAAATATTATGAAAATCCAATAGATGAGCCATGTACTAGTTACGAAAAAGTAACAAAGTTATGGGAGGTAGTAGAAGAAAATCAAAAAGATATAAGTTATCAATATAAAATACTAGCCTATAATGAAAATGTATGTATTATAAATTGGCAGATGGAAAGAACCTTTATACCAACAAATGAAAGACAAATCATAGATGGAATATTTGAAATATCGTTAGATAATAATGGCTTATTAAGTAATTTTAAACAATGGAGATTTACAAAAGCAGAAAAAAAATAAATAAAAATGCAAGTATAAGTAGATACCAAGTAAATATCAAACAGAAGTAAAAAATAGTATATTAGATAAAGCGATATTTTTAATAAAGTAATTAATGTAGTGAAATAGATAAGAAATGAACAAAAAAGTAAGTTATAAATGAAAAAGAGTAGAGGAATATTTATGAACAAAATAGAATTAGTAAAAGAAGAAAATATTTTTTTTAAAGATTGGATAAAAAAGGAATGGGCTAATCATAATGAAACTGATTTATTTTATCAACTTGACTTAAATGCTGAGGTTATTTTTAGTCAAGAAGAATTTTATTATAAAATTATGTTGAATAAAGAAATGGTTGGTTTTGTTGGATTAATCTTAAAGGACGATAAATTATTTGATTCACATACGTTATATTTATACCGATTATATATTGATAGTGAATATCGTAATTTAGGAATTGGGACAGCTGTTATAAAAGAATTAATTAAAATGGCAAGAGAAATGAAACGTGATATAGAATTAGAATGTACTGGTAATAATCCAGCTATTCATTTATATGAGAGAATGGGATTTAAAGTAAATTATAAAAATATGATATTAAAATTGGATAAAAAATAAAGAAGATAGAAAGAAGTAATAATTTGGAAATAAGAGAAGTAGAATTTGTAAATTTAAAAGATAGAATAGAATATTTAGAAGAGGTTTCTAAATTATATTGGAAACAATGGTCAGAAGAAAAGGGAGATACACTTGAAGGCGTTTTATATAGAACAAAACATTGTTTAAAAGAAAAGGATATTCCACAAACGTATATAGCTATATATCAAAATAAATTAGTAGGAATTGTATCTTTATGGAGAAACGACTTATGTGCAAGACAAGATTTATATCCATGGTTAGCAGGATTATATGTTAAAGAAGAATATCGAGAAAAAGGAATAGGTACATTTTTACAAAATAAGGCTATTGAAAGTAGTAGAAAGCTGGGATATGAGAAATTATATCTAATTACTAATCACGATAATTACTATGAAAAAAATGGTTGGAAATTTTTAGAGAAAGCACCATTAGGAAATGGTACTTCAGTTAAAATTTATGAATATAGTTTGAAAAAATAATAGAAGGTAAAGATATTTATATTGTAAATACTATAATATAAAATTGAAAATATAGGATAAAAAATAAAAAGCTAATTATGCTTAAAATAAAGTAGAAGCATAGTTAGCTTTTTGTGTATGTCAGTTATATGAATAGTTACAAGAATAAAAAACAAGAGTTTGTATATTGCTCGTATATTATAAATTTTAAAGCGAACATCTACTATAGATTTGCAAATATTATGTAAATATGATATAATAGGCTATATACTTAGTTTTGATAGTATAATGTTAATTAACTATATTAAATGCTAAAGGAGGCAAAAAAATGAAGTATGTATATGTCGTAAGTGAAAGTGAACGGTATGTTTCAATAATTGATTTGAGCGACAAAACAGTAATTAGCTTGTGTCAATATGATGAGGGAGATTTTGATTATGGGCAATCGTTAACTTGGAACGAAAAAGACAGCAGGGATTTCTTAGAGTATTCAAGTATAGAAGATATTTTACAGCATATTGATTATGAGAAAGATATCATATTTATTTCTGACTTGACTATTGCTGAGATGTATCTTCGATTAGATAATTCAAACTATAGTGATTGGAATAGTAGCTGGGAATCTTGTTTTAATGTATTAAAGCAAACATATAATCATTGTTACGACATTTGCATAGAAGGGTTATTTCTAATGATGCAACAGTAAAACTTTATTAAGGAAAACAGGTATGAATTTTGTACCTGTTTTTCTTTGTATAATAAGAAGCAAAAGTTAGAAAAGTATTTGCAACTTACTGGCAGATTATGTGTAGCCTACTGATAAAATCTTATTCGTTCTCATAGAGAGTAGCATAAAATAAAGCCCCATGTCTAGCTATAGTAACTGACAGGGGGCTGTGAATTTCAGAAATTATTCTGATTTTATTTCTTGCAAAATTACAAAGGTTGAATTGTTAATGTTTTTAGAAAGTGTGTGTATTACTTGTTAATTACATACTTAATCTAGCTTAAAATAAATTTGATTTAGAGTATAGAATATATGTAAAGTTTAGTATATAATAATTAACAAATAATAATTTTTGAAAGGATAATTAAAAATGAAAGAAAATAGATTAACAATATTTATTAACAAACCTGTAAAGGATGTATTTGAGTATTCATTAGAATCAAGTAATGTACCAAAATGGATTAATTCAGTTAAGGAGGAAATACCATTAGAAAGACCTGTTAGATTAGGGACTAAATTAAAAAATATAGGAGTAGACACTAATACTTGGAATCAATATGAAATGATTGATTTTCAACCACCAAGAACATTTACATTAAAAAGATTAAATGGAGATTATTATGTAAGATATACTTGTATTGAGAAAAATGGAGGAACAGAGTTTGAATACTTTGAATGGGCTGAAAAAGAATTAGACGGACTAATGGAAATAGAAGCATTAGAAAAATTAAAAAAACTTTTAGAAGAATAATAGTGATAAATTATTGCTGGAAGCAAGTTAAGTACCAATTAATTGGTGTACTTTTCTTGCTTTTTTTGAAATGTGTTTATATCAACGTCATTCAAGTGTTCTTGTTAAAAAAGTGTGTATTATCGTAAAAGCAAGCAATATCGATAAAAGAAAAATGCTTATATATTAATACTTATAGCGATTCTGAAATAAAAACTATTAAAGACAACAAAAAACCTTAGAAGTATTGCTACTACTAAGGTTTTTAACTTTTCTATAAAAAGCATATTATCTCTTACTAAATTGTGGAGCTTTTCTAGCTTTCTTAAGACCATATTTCTTTCTTTCCTTCATACGAGGGTCTCTTGTTAAATATCCATTTGATTTTAAGATAGGTCTAAATTCACCATTTGCTTCATTTAATGCTCTTGCGATTCCATGACGAATTGCACCAGCTTGACCTGTAAAACCACCACCTGTTACAGTACAAAGTACATCATATTTTGTAGCTGTATTAGTAGCTGTTAAAGGTTGTCTTACGATAACTTTTAAAGTTTCTGTTCCAAAATATTCATCTATATTTTTTCCATTAACAGTGATAACACCAGTACCTTCTACTAATCTAACTCTAGCGATAGATTTTTTTCTTCTTCCAGTACCATAGAAAACAATTTTCTCTGATTTTGCCTTAGCCATTTTTTATATCCTCCTTCTAAAAGTTCCAAGTTTCTGGTTTTTGTGCAATATTTTCATGCTCGCTACCAGCATAAACTCTTAATTTTTTAACCATTTGTCTTCCTAAACTATTGTGTGGAAGCATTCCTTTTACAGCAAGCATCATAGCTTGTTCTGGTTTATTTTCCATCATAACTCTTGCAGATGTTTCTTTCATTCCACCAATATATCCAGAATGACGTCTATAAACTTTTTGATCTAATTTTCTTCCTGTTAAAACAGCATCCTTACAATTGATAATAATAACATGGTCACCAACATCCATATTAGGTGTATAAGTTGGCTTATGTTTTCCTCTTAATAATTTGGCAGCTTCTGTTGCAACTCTACCTAAAGGTTTATTTGCAGCATCTAATACATACCATTTTCTTTCGATTTCATTTTTCTTTACGCTATGTGTAGTATTATTCATGGTAAAAAATACCCTCCATTCATTTTAATATTCTTTATAAGATGTATATATATGAAGTCTTAGGTAAAAACTACCGGGGAGAAGCTTTTAAACTAAGCTCATATGAACGTAATAAGAATTGAAAGATAAAATCTTCCAATTGCTCTACTATTCTAATACATAAATACGGAAAAGTCAAGAAAAAACATAAAATATTTGTAAAAGCTGTTGACATTTCATGCAAAATAGGATATTATATTAACTGTTAGAAAAAGAAGAAGCCATTCACTTCTCACCTGCTCGTAAAGAAAAAGGTTACCTAAATAGTATCTTTGAACTAGTATATAGACTAAAAGAATATAGGTATAAGTGAGTGGATTGATATATTTTAAATCAATCTTTTTTTATGCAAAAAAATTTTTGGAGGTGTTTTTTATAAAACAAGATTTACCGATTAATGAACAAATTAGAGCAAGTAAAGTACAAATTATAGATAATGATGGTAATAAAATAGGACCTATTACTTTAAATGAAGCTCTAGAAATTGCTTTTGAAAAGAAGTTAGATTTAGTATTAGTAGCTCCAAATGCAGAAGTACCTGTATGCAAATTAATGAACTATGGAAAATACAAATTCGAACAAGCAAAAAGGGAAAAAGAGGCCAAGAAAAAACAAAAAACATTTGAATTAAAAGAAATTAGAATTACACCAAACATAGAAGAACATGACTTTTCTTTTAAAGCAAAAAATGCAAGAAAATTCATAGAAGATGGAAATAAAGTTAAAATTACCGTTCGTTTTAGAGGTAGAGAGTTAAACTATGTAAAACTAGGAGAGCAAGAATTAAACCACTTCATAGAAGAGTTATCCGATATTGCTGTGCCAGAAAAACGACCAGTATTAGAAGGTAAAAACATGTTTATTATATTAGCTAAAAAAGTTGAAAAATAAGTAAACCAAAAGCTAGTAAACAATATACAAAATAAAAAAGAGGAGGAACTTATTATGCCAAAATTAAAAACCAATAAAGCTGCTAAAAAAAGATATTCTTATACAGCAACCGGAAAGGTAAAAAGAACAAAATCTAATAGAAGACATCTATTAGCTAATAAAACACCAAGAGCAAAGGCAAGAGGAAAAGTACAAGATGCTTATGCAGATAAAACTTGTGAAGCAGCTATCAAAAAAATGTTACCATATGGCAACTAAAAATAGAGAAAGAAATAAGGAAGGTGAAGAAACATGGCAAGAGTAAAAACAGCAAGAATAACACGTAAAAAACATAAAAAAATATTAAAAAGAGCAAAAGGATATTATGGAGCAAAACATTATAGATTTAGAATGGCAAAACAAGCCGTTATGAAATCAGGTGCTTATGCATATGTAGGAAGAAAAGATAAGAAAAGCAACTTTAGAAAATTATGGATTGCAAGAATTAATGCAGCAGCAAGAATTAATGGAACTACTTATAGTAAATTAATTGCTGGTTTAAAGAAAGCAAATGTAGTTATTAATAGAAAAATGCTTGCAGAACTAGCTGTAAATGACGAAAAAGCATTTGCACAAATTGCAGAAATGGCAAAAAAAGCATAATTAAAAAGAAATAGACAAATAAAATCAATTGTAATATAATACAATTGATTTTTATTTATTTACAAGGAGGAAACATATGAAAATAGGAATAGATATTGATGGTGTATTAACAGATTATGCTAGATTTATGTATGATTATGGTACTAAATTCTGTGTAGAAAAGCATTTACCACTAACCATAAAACCAAATCAAATAGACGAGGCAATCTTTGGATGGGATGAAAAGATAACAGAAGCATTCTGGAATAGATATTTAGAAGAATATGTTACAAACTATCCTGCTAGAATCTTTGCTTCTGAAGTAATTCAGAAATTAAAAGAAAAACATGAAATCTATATAGTAACTGCAAGGAATGAAGAAGGGTTACCACCAGAGGCTTATGGGAAAATGAGAGATTTTACGAAGCAATGGTTAAAAGCACAAAACATTGCCTATGATGCTATTGTATATACAAAAAGAGGAAACAAATTAAAGGACTGTATAGAAAATGGTGTGCAACTTATGGTAGAAGACGAGCCAATGAATATAGAAGAACTAAAAGAAAAACTAATGGTGCTTTGTTATGATTGTCCTTATAATCAACAAGTAGAGGGAAAAAATATAATAAGAGTCTATAGCTGGTATGACATTTTGGATAAAATAGAAAGAATAGATATAGAAGAAAAGAATAAATAAAAAATTAATAAAAGAAAAAATAAAAAGAACACCGAAAAACATGAGAAAAGAAGGATGTGTTCTTTTTATTTTTTATATAAATGGTTATTGTTTCTTCATCTTAGGTTTACTAATTAAAGAAGCAAGATAACCAAAAAAGATAGCAGCAGCAATACCACCGGCAGCGGCTTTAACACCTCCAATGAAAGCACCTAATAGTCCACTATTTTGTACTTCCTCAATGGCACCTTTGGCTAAGCTAGCACCAAATCCGGTAAGGGGAACTGTGGCACCACAACCAGCAAAGTCAATCAAATATTTATAAATACCAAGACCACCTAATACGGCTCCTAGTGTTACAAATACAACTAGAATTCTAGCAGGTGTTAATTTGGTTTTATCAATTAGAATTTGACCAATAATACAAATAGCACCACCAACTAGAAAACAGCGTAATAATTGCATCCAATCTATACTTTGTAGAAATTCCATCATTTATCCTTTCTGCTAAAAGCAAAAACATTTAGCTAATTTATTCATTTTCAATAGCAATTGCATGTGCAATACCTGGAATACTTTCACCTTGTTGTGAACTAGTAGAGTTCATTAAGGCACCAGTAGCAATTAATAAAATTTTATTTAATTTCTTTTCTTGTAACTGACGATAGAAATATCCAGAGAAAATAGTACCAATACAGGCACAACCACTACCACCAGAATGGGTATCTTGTTTTAATTTATCAAACATAAGGACACCACAATCATCATAATTACTATTAATATTGTAACCTTTTGTCTTACATAAATCTTCCAAAATATCTTTACCAATATAACCTAAATCACCAGTTACAATAGCGTCATAATAGCTTGGCTTTCTGCCAGTATCTTCAAAATGTGTTATTAAAGTATCAAAAGCAGCAGGCGCCATAGCAGCACCCATATTGTTAGCATCTTTAATACCCATATCCACTATTTTACCAGGTGTCATATGCGTGATTTTAGGGCCAACACCAGCAGCAGATAAAATAGCAGCACCAGAACCAGTAACTGTCCATTGAGAAGTAGGAGGTCTTTGATTTCCAAGTTCTAATGGAAAACGAAACTGTTTTTCAGCACTACAAAAGTGGCTAGAAGTAGCACAAAGTACATTAGAAGCAGCACCTCCGTCAATAAATACAGAACCTAGGCACATACTTTCTACGAAAGTAGAACAAGCGCCAAATACACCAAAAAAGGGAACATTAGAATCACGTAGTCCAAAACTAGAGGAAATACATTGATTTAATAAATCACCTGCAAAACAAAAGTCAATATTACTAGAAGCAATACCTGCTTTTGCAATTACCGTGTGCACGGTTTCTTTTATAATTTTACTTTCTGCTTTTTCCCAAGTCTTTTCGCCCCAAAATTCATCTTCTAAACATTGGTCAAAGTAACTAGCCATAGGACCTTGTGCTTCTTTAGGGCCTACAATGGAAGCTGTTTGAATGATAACAGGCTTAGTATCCAAGCAAATTGTTTGTTTACCAATTTTTTTCATAATTTCATCCTTTCTATAGAATCTTAAGTTACGTATTAATCGTATGGTTATTAATGAGAAACAAAGAAGGTAGCAATCATACCAATTAAAACAGAAGCAGAAATACCAAAGACTAAAACGGGACCTGCTACTGTAAACATTTTTCCACCTACACCCATCACATAACCTTCTGATTTGTATTCAATAGCAGGGGAAACAATAGAATTTGCAAATCCAGTAATAGGAATTAAAGAACCAGCACCTGCAAACTTTCCTATTTTATTAAAAATATTGAGACCTGTTAAAAAAGCAGCAATGCCTATTAAAACAATGGAAACTACTGTATTGGCAGCAGCAACTTCCATGCCTTGGAATTTACAAAAATCAAATATAATTTGTCCAATACTACAAATGAGACCACCTACCCAAAAAGCATTAAAACAGTTTTTAAGAATAGGAGAATTAGGAGATTTTTTATCCACATAATCGCTATATTGTTGTGGAGTTTCTATAGGATTTGTCATAAAATATACCGTCCTTTCATAAGAATTTAGGTTTTTATTATGTTAAAACATAGGAATAGATACCTATAAACTAATTTAAATATAGAAGAAATTAATCTCTATCTCTGTCAATGACAAAGCTTAAGTCTAAATCTACAAAATATTCTGTAATTTTTTTACCACTAATTTTAGCTCTTTGCTCTACGATTTTTACTTCTGTTAAGTAATCAATTGTTTTTGAAGCTTCTGTAATTGTTTGTAAAATAGCATCTTTCCAGGATACTGTAGAAGACCCTGTTACCATGATGTGTTTTTCCA
>CATZDQ010000020.1 GCA_958417695.1 uncultured Clostridiaceae bacterium
CATCATCTGTAACATCCTTTGGATGAGGTGATATAAATAGTATTCTTTCTATCCCTTCTATTTTATTAACTGCTCTTAGTAAAGTAGCAAAAGAATTTACACCTTCATATTCTATAGCAGATAAATCTCCATGATTTTGTTTTTTTTCACTTTGTAAATAAGAATTTACATTTTGACCTAACAAAGTGATTTCCTTATAACCATCTTTTGCTAATTGTCTTACTTCCTCTAGAATATCTTTTGGATTTCTACTTCTTTCTCTGCCTCTTACATATGGTACAATACAATAACTACAAAAATTATTACAACCATTCATAATCGTAACAGATGCTTTGATAGAGTCCTCCCTTTTAATTGGTAGTCCCTCGATAATTTCTCCATCTATGTAAGCAATATCTTCTATCTTCTTCCTATGGTTTAAAATTTCATAAATATCTTTTGGTAATTTATGCAAAGTATGCGTTCCAAATAGGATATCCACAAAAGGATAACTCTTTTTTATTTTATCTGTGATATGTTTTTCTTGCATCATACATCCGCCAAGTGCAATAATGGTTCCTTTTTCCTCTTTTTGCTTCTTAACTTCTCCTAATTTTCCAAAAAGTTTTTCTTCTGCATTTTCTCTAACACAGCAAGTATTATAAACTAAGATATCTGCCTTCTTGACATCTTCTACTTTTGCGTACCCCATATTTTCTAACATACCACATATTTTCTCAGAATCGTTTTCATTTAATTGACAACCCATCGTTAGGATTGCATATTTAGGTGTCTTTTCTCCATGACATTGTTTTACTTTTTCTATATATTCTAGTTCTTGTGTAATTTCTTTTCTTTCCAAGTTGACTCCTCCATTTTTTCCAAGTTTCTCCTGATAACATGTTGTATTATAGCATAAAATCATTCAAAAATCCACTAACCAAAAAAGAAAAAAGCAAAATACTTTTTTCTTCTTTGGTTATTCCTTATTCTTTTTCTTTTTTAAGATGGTTGCAACTATCAAAATAGGTAGAACAGGCAATATAAATTCAATACCTCTAACTATGATAAAGACATAAAATGGCGCTGAATTATAAGTGGAATCATATGTAAAATAATCTACACACACGCTCACTAAAAAGCCCACTACTAAAATTATACTCACTAAGTATAAAAAGGTAACACACTTTTGTTTTTTCATATTTTCTCCTTATTTAAAACTTATATCTTTCTTATTTACTATATCACAGAAAAGAAAAAAAGAATAGCCTTTACATGCTATTCTAAAAAATCTATTCCTATTGAATTCCATATTTTTTCTTAAATTTATCAGCTCTACCACCAGTTGTTTCTCTTTTTAAATTACCTGTCCAATATGGATGACATTTTGAACAAATATCTACCTTCATATCAGATTTTGTTGAATTTGTTTTCATAACATTACCACAAGCACATGTAATTGTTGCTTCTGTATATGTTGGATGTATTGCTTCTCTCATTATGTATTCACCTCTTCCTCTCTCTTTTTCAAACTATCGTTTTTTATCATAGCATATTTCTTTTCGTTTTTCAATAGTTTCTTCTATATTTTTAAAGAATCTTTCTTAGCATCTTCTATTTTTCTTCCTGCTCTTGTACATATTGTGCAGATGCTTGTAATTCATGTTCTAGCGATGTTTTAGAGACTATTTTTGTAACAATATTAAATAAACAAGCAATTAATAAAACTAGTAATAATGCTTTTTTCCAGACCTTAGCAATCATGTACATCTCCTCTTTCTCTCACTATTCTTTCTTTATTATACAATATTTTTTCGTTTTGTCAAGGTTTGCATACTTCTTCTATTTTGATTATTTACTTACATTTTCATACAGAATATTTTCATATTATGTGTCAAAATATAATTTTGTCTTTTTTTCTAGCATAACATCTTCCTTTTTTATACATAATTTTACAAATTTTCTAGTTTTTTCTAATGCACTTTTGTAAATTTCCACAATTATTAACAATTTAATTCCTCTTTTTTCTACATAAGAATTATTTTTTCGTACATACTAAACATAGAAAACAAAAAAGGAAATGATAAAAATGAAACATTCAAAAATAACCATAATTATTTTTCTTTTTCTTTTATTATTTATTCTAACTGGATGCAGTAATGATACTAATCAAGCGGCCCCACAAAACACTACAACAAGTGGCAGTAGAACCAGCACAGATGCTAACCTAGAAGACGAAGAAAATCGTGTAGAAAATTTACTTAAAAATGAGGAATCATCTACACCTGCTACCGAAGCAGAAGTAGCCTCCTATTCTACCGTTATAAAAGACAAATCCAGCGGAAGGTTAACCAATATTCAAATTACCTGTTCTACATTAAATGGCACTATCTTAGAACCTGGCTCAACCTTTTCATTTTGTCAAACTGTCGGTAAACCAACTGTTCAAAGAGGTTATCAAGAAGCTAGTGTCATCGTCAACCATAAAACTGAAAAAGGAATAGGTGGTGGTAACTGTCAAGTTAGTAGCACACTTTACAATGCTGTACTAGCAGTACCTGGTTTAAAAGTAACTGAAAGACATGAACATGGCAAAGATGTTACTTACGTCCCTGATGGAAAAGATGCCGCTGTTTCCTATGGTTCTTTAGACTTAAAGTTTAGAAATGACACTGGTAGTAAACTTCGTATTGACGTTTCTACTGATAACAGTTCTATTGTCGCTAAAATCATTCAGTTATCTAAATAAAATACAACAGATAAAAGAAAATCATAAAAAAGATAAATTTGCATATATTGTACTATTCTATAGGAGGTTACATATATGCGTAAATTTATCTTTTTTTCATGGATATTTATTTTAATAGGATACTGCCTAATTATGCCTATTAGTTTAGCTACTTCTGATTCGGTATATGTATGGTCTAGTCTTTCTAACACACTAAATCATGAGAATACTACTAATACAGCTACTGGCACCAACACACAAACAAACACCAGCCATACTTCTACAAATGAAAAAGCCAATACCGTTTCTGCTTCTCCAGTTGATTTAGGTTTAGAATCCGCATCTGCTATTTTAATAGAACAAAACACAGGAAAAGTATTATATGAACACAATCCACATGAGCAGTTACGACCTGCCTCTGTTACTAAAGTCATGAGTATTTTATTAATTATGGAAGCTCTAGATAGTGGAAAAATTCAATTAACTGACAAAGTGCCATGCAGTGAAGCAGCCGCTTCTATGGGTGGTTCCCAAATTTGGTTAGACGTACGAGAAGAATTAACTGTGGATGAAATGTTAAAAGCTATTTGTGTTGCTTCTGCTAATGACTGTGTTGTAGCTATGGCAGAATATTTAGAAGGCTCTCAAGAAGCTTTTGTTGCTAAAATGAATATAAGAGCTAAAGAACTTCGGTATGCAAGATACCTGTTTTAAAAACTGCCATGGGTTAGACGAAGATGGTCATGTTACCTCTGCCTATGATATCTCCCTTATGTCACAAGAACTATTAAAAAAACACCCAAGTATCACTAACTACACCACCATTTGGATGGACTCTCTAAGAGATGGAAAATCAGGACTTACCAATACCAATAAGCTTATAAGAAATTATAAGGGAGCCACCGGTCTAAAAACAGGTTCTACCGGATTAGCACTTTATAACTTATCTGCTAGTGCAACTAGAGATTCCCTTTCTCTGATTGCTGTCATCATGAAAGCACCTAGTACTAAAATTCGTTTTGCAGAAGCAGAAAAACTTTTAGACTATGGCTTTAATAATTATAGCTATCAACAACTAGCCAAAGCAGGAGATGTGCTAAAAAACATCAATGTCAACAAAGGTGTTAAATCCAATGTAGAAGCAATTTATGAAACAGATGCTGGCAGTCTTCTACAAAAAGGGCAAGGAAAAGAAATCGAACAAATCATCACCATCTCCGATACTATAGAAGCCCCTGTAGTAAAAGGACAGAAAATAGGAGAAATTAGCTATAAACTAAATGGAGAGATTATTGGAACCACTAATATTGTATCTAATACAGAAGTCAAAAAAATCAGTTTAACCAATATGATGGAAAATCTATTTTTCACTTGGTTCAGAGTTTTAAGGTAAAATGGGAACGGGGTGTTTTTGTTTAAAACAAAAAACACCCCGTCCTCATTCTTTACAATTATTTAATTATTTAAAAATTCATTTGCAATTTTTCTTATTATTTCCATTTTGTTTTTGACATCTTCATTTTTGCAATCCACATAATCAATAAATGGATTTATGTAATCTTTTTCTTTTACTAACTGAATACTAGCATCAAAATTCAAATCAAAAATCCAAGCAATATAAGATATCCAAAAGTCTAAATTTGTTATTCTATCAGCGTTAAGAATAGTCTTATGATTAACAAAATCATTAAAAACCTTATCCGTTATTTTTTCAATAGCGATTCCTCCTCTATTGGGAAACACCTCTAATCTTTCAAGGTAGATTAGATTTAAATTATCAACCTTATCTGAATCTCTAATAATCTTTGAATGTATTAGTTCTCGTTCATTCATCCCTTCTTCTATGGTATACTTATTATGGTTTCGAATTGATTTTTTGATAATATCATCATATTTCTCGTCTTCAATGAATTCTCTAATCAGATTATCTTTAAATAATACTTCTACTCCAAAGTCTGCATGGTCAAAACTTTTTGAATCTACAAACGTATGATACTGTTTTGCCTGTTCAAATCTTCCTATATCATGTAAAATTCCAATTAACATGGCTAAGGCAATGTCTTCTTGTCCTAAGCCAATTTTTTTAGCAATATACTCACTCGATTCTACAACTCTATAGGTATGTTTAATCTTTATAGCTATCTTTTCATCCTCTACATTATATTTTGAAACATACTCTGCGAAAGCCTTTTTAGCCTTTTCAATACTAATCATATCATTCTCCTAACTTATTTTTCTAATTTCCTTCATTTCTATATGCATCTTCTTTGATGAGTATATCAAACCAAATAATAGGATGTCAACTCTTAATATCCTTTACACAGGAAAAAAGAGCTAATAAATAGCTCCTAGTCGTCATAATCTTCGTCCATAGGTTCTTCATATTCTACCGGTACATTTGTCTCATCGTATTCATATTCATACTTGACAGGTCTACTTTTTTTAGGATGTAGCTTGCTTGTATTAGGTATAATAATCGTATTATTGGTTGTTTCTTCCACTACTCTTTCTGTTTTTTCTACCTTCTCTTCTTTTTCCTCTTTCTTTTCTCTTTGTTTTCTTTTTTCTTCTTCTTTCTTTTCCTCTTTTTTATTAGATAATTGTTTATTGATTAAATTATTTGTCTTTTCTACTAAATCTGGTACATAATCTAATAAACGGTCCATAGCAGAACTATGGCTAACAGGAAGTAATTTGACATTATTAGATTGTACTACTAAAAAAGCAATTGGTGTGATACTAACACCTGCTCCACTACCTCCTCCAAATGGTAATTTATACTGAATTTCCTCATCTTTATCTTTTTTGGAATATTCTCCTATGGTTTCTCCTTTAAATTCACTACCGCCTGCTGCAAATCCAAACCCTACTTTTGAAATAGGTATGATAATGATATTGTTAGAGGTTTCAATTGGCTCCCCTATAATGGTATTGACATCAACCATTTCTCGAATAGAGTTCATTGCCGTGGTCATAAGACCTTCTATTGGATGTTCGCTCATTTTTCTTACTTCCTTTCTGAATTAAAATATATATTATATAGATAATATGTACGATTTTGACACGAATTATACTATCTAAAGCAATATGATAACAATTTTGGTCCTTATATATAGGATTAATGATATATGTGCATTTTGAAAAATACGCCTCTTCCACAACATGTGGTAAAAGAATACCTATTGTACTAGCTATAAAGGCTACTAAATAAGATGTTAAAATAGCATCTTCTGTACCAATATCCACTCGTAGAACAAATTTAGTTACTTTCATCTTCAAACCTTTTAATAAAGAAATCCCCTCTTTAATAGACAATTGTTCTTCTTTTTCTAACGTTTTCCAAGGTATATCTTCTAATTTCTTAATCCAATGATTTTTTCTGATTTGTCTAGCTGTTATCTCTTTTTTTAAGAATTTAAATTTATCTAAAAAATAGAATTCTATCCCTATTATATAATGGCTTTGTTTTTTTCTACTCAAATTTCCTATTTCTAAATCTTTTACCTGTATACGAATAGTAGACCATAGTAATAGAAAAACAAGAAGGCTTAGCACGATACATAATCCTAAAATAAACAAAACTAATGGCATAAGATAACCTCCTTTTTGAAGTTACTACCATTAGTTTTTCCATCTTTTACTTTTTTATTCTTTTTCTTAACTAATTTTTTTAGCTTTTTCTACTACAATATCTCCAAACAATTCCTCTTGTGAAGTAACTACCTTACTCCTTCTAGATAATTCTAACAATCCTGTAAAAGCAGTTACCACTTCTTGTTTATTACATTTAGAAATTGTATACAATTTATTAAAAACAAATCTTGGTTTTTTCAATAATTCTCTAAAAATCTCTTTTACTTTACTACCTACTGTATAGGTATCTGTAATGGCAATCTTCTCTATATTTTTAGCATTTTCATTTAGACGTTCTTTATTTTTATCAACAACTGCTGCATATAATTGCCAAATGATTTCTTTTTGATATTCCCTTTCTAACTTTTGCTTAGGAAGCGTTATTTCTTCTGGTAATTTTACATATCGTTTAGAAAAAATTTCATAATTTTCTCTTAATTTCTTTGAAGCTTCTTTATATTTTTTATATTCTATAATACGATTTAATAATTCCTCTTCTGTCAATTCTTTTTCATCTTCTACCTCAGTAGGTAATAAACTTTTAGATTTCATATATAGTAAAGTAGAAGCCATTACTAAGAATTCACTGGTAATTTCTAAATTCATGTCTTCCATTTCATTGATATAATGCATGTATTGGTCAGCTATATCACTAATTTTGATATCATAAATATTCATTTTGTTCTTTTCAATTAAATAACATAATAAATCTAAAGGACCTTCAAAATTTTCTATTTTAATAGCATATTTATTACTTTCCATTGTTAATACTTTTTGCATCTGTCTTCTCCTTTTTCCTGTCTACTCTTCTAATTTTTCTAAAGCCTCTGTAATATGGTCTGTAGAATATCCTTTTTTCATTAAATATTGTTTCATTTCCATTTCTTCCATATTCACAGACTTTCTAATGGCAATATTTTCTGCAGATTTTGCTTCATAATCTTCTAATTCTTCTCTATGCTCCCCTATATACTGTTCTATTACTTTATTGGGTACACCTTTTGCCATTAGTTTATATTTGATTTCTTTTATAGAAAGATTTTTTAATGCCATAAACTCGGCTATTGCTCTTTGGATATAATTTTCATCGCTGACATAACCAATTTGTTTTAATTCTTCTATGACATCTGTCAGTAAGTTTTCTTCTATTGTTTGTCCAAATTTTTGTTTAATTTCTTGCACCGTTCTTTTCTTATATAATACATATTTTAATACTTTTGTTTTTGCATTATCGAATTCTTCTATTGTATACATGACTTTCTTCCTTTTATTTTTTCTCCATTTTACTACAAAAAAAGTAAAATAGCAAATAATTTTAATAGTATCTTATAGCTTTTTGTCATTTTTTATTTTGTAGAAAAGGAGATTCCCTTTTTAGAGGAACCTCCTTTTCCATGAAAGCGCATCGCACTTTATTTTTATCCATTTATTTCTTCTGCAAATATTCTCAATACTTGTGTCAATGAAATATGTGGATATTTTTCTGTTAATATCGGACATTTTCCTAACCACTGTTTAAATTCCTCTGTCAAGTCTTTTTTTATTTGACTTTGTGTTTTCCCAGGGAATTGTTCCTGCATCGCCGGTAATAGCGTCTTCCAAGTAAGATTCTTCAAAGTTAAAGATAATCTAAAAGCCGCTGTCATGATTTCTCCATCCGACATCCGAATGAGCTGTAAAAAGCGTGGCAACCCTTCAAAAGAATTGGTCTTTACATTTGCTTTTAAGATTGCCGGTTCTATAATTCTTCGAATACCATAACTTAAGGTTCCCTCTTTTACAATAGCTGTGGGTAAAGAATCACGTAAACTCTGATATACACTTTGTAAAAACAGCGGTGTCACGCAGCCTAAAGAACCCGAAGCAATTCTGTTTTTACTAAGAGTGATTGTCTGCTCTAAAAATAAAATATCTTTCCTAGTTGTAGATTCATACGGGACTTCCGGAATAAAGTCTATTCCTCCCTTCATCCGAAGGCATCTACTATTCTTTTGGGTAATAGAATAGTGTCCCAATGGTACTACTGTGCACATGTCATTCAATGTTTCTATAACTAATGCCTCTATTCTTCCAGGGGTTTCACCCTTTGCTCCAAATCCGAATTCACAAAAATAGACATGACCTTTTTCAACATTTCTATATTTTATAAGTGGGTTTATTATTTTAATCATTCGGATTGCATTCTTTATTTGCTTTTCAATCAAAAAGTCATATACGTTTTCCTTTTCTTTTGCATGATAGATGGTTTCCCATAACTCTTTCATCAGCTCTATCATATTATCTGATAATGTTAGTGTCTTCTCTACATCGTAATAATTACTAACTACCTCCATGATTTCTTTTTCCGGCATATCTTCTGTCGTATATACCATTATGGTATCTTCTTCTGGATTTTCTTCTACCTGGCACCCTAAATTCTCTACTTTTTCTACAAAATCTTCTTCTGTATAGGAATCTCTTTGCATTGCTGTCATAACCTTCATAATCTTATCCCTTCCTATAAAACTACTTGTTTACAGTTACCAAATGATTAGAACTATCCTCCTTTCTTAAAGACATTCGTCTTTTTTATAATTTTATATTTTAATTATGTCAATATATTATCATACATTATTTCACTTTTCAAGTTTATCTGTTATATTGTGTAAAAAGAGCATATTATCAAAAAGGAAACTTCTTTTTAAGAAATCTTCTTTAATAATAAATGTTCTATTTCAGCTCCTATATCATAGTGTAATTCCAAAATCCATTAATATTTTTTTACTATCTTCTTCTGGTATCCAATCCTCTTTTTCTGATTTTATACGATTAATATAATTGGTATCATGGACAATTTCTAGCCACATTGGCAATTCTTCTTTTATACATTTTAGTTCTATCTCTTCTGCATGTTCTAATACTCTAGCATGATTTATTTGATATACGAATTGGTATTGACTACCTTTGGTAGAAATCATCGAAGTAAAATGATTTTCCAAATAAGAATAGGCGTATAATTTCTGTGTATCTACAGCATATTGCATCCCCTTTTCAAAAGATAATATACAAGGCTTAACCTGGTCCATTGTCTGTATATAGTCTTGTATTTTCTCTATATAGGTTAAGTGATAGGCATCATCATTATCTATACGGGAAGTAATGTAAGCCATATCTGTATCTTCTCCTACTGCTTTTCTATAATCCTCTATTGCAAATTTCTCATTATCCTCAAAAAATAATAGTTGTATTTGTGGCATTGCCTCTTTCCATTTCATCATACGCTTTTTAAATTCTTCAGGGGTCTGTTTATGAAACAGCAATAGCCAAGTAAAATCTTGGTTTGTTTGTTGGTATATAGATGGAAATGTAAATTTCTCAAATATCTCAAAACGATTGGTTAAATAAGCATTCTCTAAATTTTTATATAATAAATTTTTCTCTGGATTTCTTGGTTGACAGCCAAAAGACTGTTTTATATTAAACCTTGTAATAATATAATGATGTAACAACATATAAACAAATCCTTTCTCGAAATAAAACTAACCTTCTACAAATTTTTTAAACATTTGTAAAAAAGTTAGTTTTCATCATTTCGTATTCTTTTACTCTTCTATATCTTCTTCTGTTTCTTCATTATCTCCTAAACTCTTTTCAAAAGCCTCTGAGAAATTTGCTCTAATCTTTTCTTCTACTTCTTTAGCTACCTCGGGGTTATCTAATAAATATTTTTTAACATTCTCTCTACCCTGTCCAATTCTCTCACCATTATAGCTAAACCAAGAACCACTTTTTTCTATAATATCTAAGGTAACTGCCATATCTAAGATATTACCTTCTTTAGAAATTCCCTTGCCATAAACGATATCAAACTCAGCCTCTCTAAAAGGAGGAGCTACTTTATTTTTTACAACCTTTACTCTTGCTCTATTACCGGTTACTTCACCATCTTGTTTAATATTTTCAATTTTTCTAATGTCTAATCTAACAGAGGCATAATATTTAAGTGCTCTACCACCAGCTGTTGTCTCTGGGTTTCCAAACATAACACCTACTTTTTCTCTTAATTGGTTAATAAATACAATTACTGATTTTGATTTACTAATAGCACCTGCTAATTTTCTTAAAGCTTGTGACATTAATCTTGCTTGTAAACCAATATGAGAATCTCCCATATCCCCATCAATTTCCGCTTTTGGTACTAAAGCTGCAACAGAGTCAATAACAATAACATCTAAAGCACCACTTCTAACTAATGCTTCTGCTATCTCTAAAGCTTGTTCACCAGTATCTGGTTGAGAAACAATTAAATCATCTATATTGACACCTAAATGTTTTGCATAAACAGGATCTAATGCATGCTCTGCATCGATAAAAGCAGCTTCTCCTCCTAATTTTTGTGCTTCTGCAATCATATGTAATGCCAAAGTTGTTTTACCAGAAGATTCTGGTCCATAAATTTCTACAATTCTACCTCTTGGAATACCACCTATTCCTAATGCTATATCTAAACTTAAAGAACCAGTAGGAATTGTCTCTACATTCATTGCTTGAAATTCTCCTAATTTCATAACAGAGCCTTTACCAAATTGCTTTTCTATTTGTCCTAATGCAGCCTCTAATGCTTTCATTTTTTCTGAATTATCTTTATCCATGTTTTTTCCTCCTAAATTTGTTTTCAAACGAATGTTTGTACTTATTATATCTTAAATTAAATTTTTGTCAAGTGTTTTTTTATTTTTTATTTTGACTATCTGTCTATTTTTTCTTTTGTCTTAATTACATACGATACCAAGTATAAAAACGATAATAACTCATATAATTATTCGCCAATACTTCTCCTGCTAAATTCTGACTTTTCACGGCTGTTTGTTTGTTACGATATAAACTGATAAAAGGCTGTTCTGCTTCGTAAATATCGATAATTCTTTTATATTTTTCTTTTAACAGATTCTCGTCTTTTATATTTTTTACTTCTGTTAATAAGTTATTTAACTCTTCCTGACTATAATTTTGTAAATTATTCGCACCAAAAAAAGTAGAAACATCCGGACTAAATCCATTATATACACCTGTTATTAACATTTGATAGCTTTTATCTTGTAAGATGGTTTTATATTTACTATCCGATACTTTGCGAATGCTAACTGGAATTCCAATTTGTGCTAATTGTGTTTTAATATTTTCTGCCACAGATACTCTTTTAGCATTCGATTCATTAACAGTTAAGGTCAAATTCAATTTTATAGTACGATAATCTTCTGTCTTTCTCCAAGTATTATTTTTATAAACCCAACCATTATCACTTAAGACTTTTTTAGCCTGTTCTGAGTTATAACCTGTACTAGCTGCTGTTTTTTCATATACATAGCTACCAAAATCGAGTGGAAAATCTGCTACATAGTAAGTATTATTAAATACGGTTGATACTAAATTGGTTTTATCAATGGCATAACTGATAGCTTTTCTAACCTCTTTACTTTTTAAGAGATTGTCTTGACAGTTAAAAGCTAAATAATCAAATTCTCTACCTTTAAATTCTTGTTTGGCATACCCCATTGTTCCAATATATTCTTCTAAATTGGTATTGGCTGTTGTAAAAAAGTCTATATTTCCTAATTTAAAACTATTATATAATTCTCCCATTTGTTCATATAATTTGATATGAATTATCTCCATTTTAGGTTGTTCATTCTTTCGGTTCCACCATTTACTATTTTGCATTAGGGTAATGGTTCCATTTTCTATTTTAGAAATCATATACATACCGGTACCAATAGGTATTTTAGTAGAAGTATTAAAATCTTCATTTAAATAATAATTATTGGGTAATATTGGAAAAGTCAAGTTATATTCAAAAAAAGGAACTTCTTGACTTAGATTAATCTTAATGGTATCTGCATCTAAAATTTCTACACTAGTCACCTTTTCTACTAAACTAGAATAGATTGACTTTCCTTCTTTTAATCTATCAATGGTAAATTGAATATCTTTAGCAATAAAAGGACTTCCATCTTGCCATTTTGTATTATTATCAATCTTAATGACATAACTGGTATCTGAAGTTTTAGAACATTCTTTAGCCAGACATAAATTTGCCTTATAATTTTCATCAATCATTATCAATGGTTCAAAAATAAGCTTGTCTATATTTAATACTTCTTTATTCTTAGATAATAATGGATTCATGGTATCAAAATTAGAAATACCTAATCTTAAATCTTTTGTTTCCACCACTTCTTGTTGTACTACTTCATTTTGTCCCTCTTGCACATCTTTCTTGTCTTTAAAATAAATCGCATAAACAGAATAAGCTACAATTCCAATTGCAAATAGGATAAATATATATTTAAATAAATTTGATTTCATAAAACACCTCATGATTTTTTCCTTATCATATATGAATTCTTTATTTTTTTCAAGTTTTATGATGGGATTTTCTTAAGAAATTAAAAGATTTTTGTTTCCAAATTTTACAAGATAAAATACTTTTTAGAATAGAAATCATTAATATCCATTGTTTTTAGTTTGCTAATTCATCAAAATCGCAAGGAGTAAAAGCCCCCTTGCGATAATTATTTTTTATTTTCTTGCTGGTATGCAAACTAAATCAACGCCTGAAGGTGCTACAAATCCTCTTGCAATAGCTACTGCCTTTACTGCTTGATTTAATGCCCCTGCTCCAATTGCTTGCATCTCTGCTCTGTTTTCTTCTTTCACCAAACCTGCAATGGCTCCTGCTACTGAATTTGGATTTGACTTGGATGAGATTTTTAAAATTTCCATTTTTTGCCTCCTATAATTTTATTTTTTATTTGAATTACAGGTATATTTATATTACACTTTCAGGAAAAAGTCCAGTCTTTTTTGGAAATTTTTAGGAGAAGTTTTCTGCTTTATTTTGCTTTTTTCGTCATTTATTTTAAAAAGATTCTTTGAATACTCTCTGCCTGTCCATTTTCCTCTTTAACACCAATCACACAACCATTTAACATGCAATCCCCTTCTGCTAACTTGTATCTTTCAGGAAGAGAAGTTAAAAATCTCTTTAATGCTACTTGTACATCCATCCCAATAATAGCTCTTTTAGGGCCAGTCATTCCGACATCTGTTATATATGCTGTCCCATTAGCCGTTATTTCTTCATCTGCTGTTTGCACATGAGTATGTGTTCCCCAAACAGCCGTTACTCTACCATCTAAATAATACTTCATAGCTATTTTCTCTGCTGTTGCTTCTGCATGAAAGTCCACTAAAATACTATCTACTTTTCCTTGAAATCTCTCTACAATATAAAATACCAATAATAATGGGTTTTCAGATTGGATA
>CATZDQ010000021.1 GCA_958417695.1 uncultured Clostridiaceae bacterium
GCCAATATGCCTTTTTTCCTTCTAAACTATTTTCAAATGTACAAATTTCTAGCTTATCACCTTCTTGCAACTTATATCTTAAGTCTTTTACTTCTCCATTTACTTTTCCACAACAAGCATTTCTAGCTAGGCCTTCACTAATTTGTTTTGCAGCTTCTATTACTGCACTTCCTTCTGGTATGTCTACATATGAGCCGTCTTTTAATTCTACTTTCATGATTATATTCCTCCTTTTTCTTTTTTATTTTATAATAGAAAAAACTCCTATTGGTATTTTCTATATTTTTACCAATAGGAGTGCATTTATTACACGGTTCCATCCTTATTTTTAACTTTATTCTACTTTTAACGCAAGTTCTACGTCTAGTTTTTTCTAGAAACAATGAGGTAGTTTTTCAAATCTGTTTATCTAGATTAGCTTTCAGTCGCTGACCAATCCTCCCTTTTGACAACCTTGATTTTACTTTGTCTCATTTTTGTCTTTTTTATTCATCTGTTACTATTATACAACTTTTCTGAAATTAGTCAATAGTTTTTTCTACTGATTTACATTTTGTCCATCTGTGCCCATATGATCTTGTTGCATAGGATTTTGTACTACAGATGCAAGTCCAACCATTTGTAATTTTTGATTAAATAAATAGGCTATTCTTTCTGTTAAAGCGGTGATTAATTGATTTAATTGGTCTGTTCCATAATCATTTAATATGGCACAATTGGTATTATCAATTTTTATCATATCTGTTACTTCTTCTACAAATTTCATTTCTTGTGTATACGAAAGGGTTGTCTCATTTCCATTGTCTGTTACTACACAATCCCAATTAGTGGTTAAACTATTTTGGGAAGCTGCTCCATTATGGGTAATTGTTAAATCTATTTGTGTTTCTTCATCTACACTTATATGGATATGATTTATCGTTTGTAACGCTGCACTTGTTTGAGAAAATTCTATTTTAGCTTGTGTATAAGTGTCATCTGCAGATAAATTTTCTAAGGTAACCGTATAGGTCTTGGTATCCTTTTCTTTACGATAATCCATACTCATCTTTATCTGATTTTTTACAATCACTTCTGTTAAAACAGCTTCTCCTTTATAGGCATATACAACAAAACTAATACCTTCTGTATTACCATTTTGTGCTTTTTGTTCACAGTTTTTTATCCAACCATCTATGGTGGTATTGAATTGATTAATGTTTGTATAATTCTCACCCAATCCGATTGCTTTTGCTTTAGTTGTTACTAAATTTAGGGTTATGCTATCTTGTTTTAAAGTTTCTAATAGTTGTGCTATAACGGTATAAAACTCTGCACCAGTTAAGTCTAAACGATAGGCAGTTGTTACATAGTCCACACCATTTTTTTGAATAGTTAAATCTGCTTGTTTCGTATAGTTTGCTTTTGCTATCTTTTCTTGTAACACTGGTAAATAGGTATCTGCTATATGTTCTTTTTCTTCTTGTGTAAGATTTAATAAGTTATAAAAATCTATACTAGTTAAACTATCGGATATGTCTACTTGTGATTGTGCCCCTGTTAATTTTTGCATAAAAGCTTTTAGATTTTCATTTCTAACACCTACATAAGCAGTTACCACTTCATCTGACTTCAATCCATATATAGTATCATTGGCTGCATAGTCTAAATTAAAAAGTTGTAAATTACCATATTCTATCTTTATATTCGTATTATTCAAAGCTTCTAATGAATCTACTTTTCCGGCTACCGTCATCTTTAAATTTGGCAATACATTTTGTAGTCTTTTAGTTTGTTCATTGTCTTCTTCTGCAGAGTAATCTAAGCTTAAAGTCCCATCTACCGTATATGCTTTTTGCTGTTTTAATTTATCTACATCAGATAGTTGAGTACTTTTTTCTAGTTTTAGGTCTTCTAGTGCTTGTCCCATATATTGATAAAATAATGTTTGATTCGATTTAAATAAGTCGGTAAAGAAATAGGCAAAAACGCCTCCTGCTGCTAATAAAATGACAACAATCACAATCACTACCGTAATGATAATGGCTTTCTTCTTTCCATAATACATATTAATTTCCTCCTTTATTTTTTAACTTTTGTTTTAATGCTTCATATATCACAATTCCTGCCGAAACAGAAGCATTTAAAGATGTGATTTTCCCCTGCATTGGTATCTTTACTAAAAAATCGCAATTTTCTTTTACTAAACGGCTCATACCAAATCCTTCGCTGCCTATTACAATAGCAATCGGTCCTGTATAATCTTGCTTATCATAATAAGTTGATGTTTGCATATCTGTTCCGCAAATCCACAAACCTTGTTCTTTTAAATACGTTATCGTCTTGGTTAAATTTTCTACTCTTGCTATTTTCATAAATTCTACAGCCCCGGCTGAAGTTTTCTCTACGGTGCTATTGACTAATGCTGCTCGTCTTTTAGGAATAATGATACCATGTACACCTGCTGTTTCTGCCGTTCTAATAATAGAGCCTAAATTATGTGGATCTTCTATGCCATCTAGTATCACCACAAAGGGGTCTTCTTGTCTAGCCTTTGCTTCTTCTAAAATATCCTCTACTTCACAATAAGCAAATGGTGGCACAATGGCAATGACGCCTTGATGGTTTTGTGTTTGAGCTATCTGTTGAATTTTATTTTTTTGCATCTCTACGACTAATACTTTTTGTTCCTTAGCCATAGCTATAATTTTATAAATAGAACCATGTTTTTCTCCTGCTTGTACATAAATTTTATTAATATCTCTTCCTGATTCTAATAAAGCCATTACCGCATTTCTACCTTCTACTTGGTCTTGTGTTTCTTCTTTATCTGCCATCTTTTACAAAATCCTTTCTTTTTTTGATTTCTTTAGTTTTATTTTTCTACTAATTCTCTTCTGGTCTTATAATAAATCTCATATTCTACTGTGTTTAATGTATAAAGTTCCATCGAAAATCCTTTATCCTCTAGCATCTGCTTTGCTATTTGATAATAGTTTCCTTCAGCCAAATGTGCTCTGTCAAAAATATAAACTTTATCTTCTTGTATATTATCAAAATCAAAATAGATAAAACTATATTTTCCATATTGTGCTATTTTCCCTGTATCGATTTGACAAGTTGCACAAAAATCATATGGAGAAATCGGATGTTCTACCATTTGATAAATATATGGTTCAAAGGAGATAAAAGCACCCCAAATAGCATTATTTTCAAAATGTTCATCTGCATATTGTACCACTGTACTAATCGTACTGTTGTACATAATATTTTTATCTGCTTTGTAAAAGAAAAAGTAAAAACTTTGAAAAGCTACAAATAAAATCATATACACCATTATTATTGGTACTACTAAACTTTTTGCCTTCTTCATAACAAACCAAATACCTATTGCTGAAAAATATAAAATGGAAATAACAATAGAATTCATTTTATAAGTGACGATACTCTCAACTAACAATAATCCTATTATAGAAAGCAAATTGATGAAAAACACCATATGGACATCTAATTTTTTCTCACGTATATGTTGAAAGCTTTCTTTTATACTAACCACTAAACCGATTACAAAAAATATACCTGTTATGTAATAGTAATTTCCAAAAATCTGATTACCATCATCTCCAATAAAATATTGTGTTTTTATTGCAAATATAGATTTTAGAATTGCTACTATATTGGGACCTATATTTTTTATAGCTATTTCATGAGCTCTGAAACCAAATAACTTTGGAAAAGAAAACATTAAAAAATGGGATGTTTCTATAATACCTGCATTATATAATAAAAATAGCAAAATCGGAATTGCCAGTAGTATAATGGGTATGGCTAAACAAATGATATCACTTATTTTTGCTTTCCTAATATATAGCAAATACGTCGATATGCCTATCATGTAAATCGGTAATACCAACAAAGAAAGTATATAGGTATAGATTGAAATGCCAAAGAGGATACCAGCTACTAAATATTCCCATTTTTTATTTGCTTCTAATAATAGATAGGTACCTAGTAGCATAAAGGTAGCTAGCAAATTACAATCTAAAGCATATCTAGATTGTGTAAAAGTAAATGGCACTATGGCAATGAGTACAGAAAGTAAAATAGCTACTGTTTTATTTTTCCATCTGCTAGTTATCAAATAGGCTATCCATAAGTAGAGTATAGAAAATAAAACCGCAATTATCCTTACCCAAAATAATTGATAGCCAAATATTTTCACAAAAACGCTAGCTAAGATAGTATATAAGACACTCTGTCCACCACCAAAGTTAGTTAAGTACACTGGATTGGCATATAAATATCTATCTACCCCATAATTTGCAAAACAATAAGCATCATACATGATTCCCGCTTCATCCACATGTTTCGCATTGGGTATTTGTTCTAAACCGATTACTCTAGTTATAAAGGCAATTGCTAATATGCATAAAATTATCTTTTTACTGTTTTTCTCTATAAATTCTTCTATTGATATTTCTATTTTTTTCATTTTTTCCCCATTTAAAAATGATTTTTCTTTTTATTCTTCATCTAATTTTAATACAGATAAAAAAGCTTCTTGTGGTATATCTACATTACCAATTTGTCTCATTTTCTTCTTGCCTTTTTTTTGCTTTTCTAATAGCTTTTTCTTTCTGGTAATATCTCCACCATAACATTTAGCTAGTACATCTTTTCTCATAGCTGAGATAGTTTCTCTAGCAATAATCTTTCCACCAATTACTGCTTGAATCGGAATACTAAATAATTGCCTTGGTATAACTTCTTTTAGCTTTTCTACCATTTTCTTTCCTCGATTGTAAGCAGAATCTTTGTGTACTATAAAAGATAGAGCATCTACACTCTCACCATTTACCCAAATATCTAATTTGACTAGTTCTGACCTTCTATATTCTTTCATTTCATAATCAAAAGAAGCATATCCTTTGGTTCTAGATTTTAACTGGTCGAAGAAGTCATAAATAATTTCATTTAATGGCATCTCATATACTAAAGTGACTCTCGTTTCATCTAGGTATTTCATATCTAAATAAATACCACGTCTATTTTGACAGATTTCCATGATATTTCCAACATACTCTTTTGGCGTTAATATCTGTGCCGTTACGAATGGTTCTTCCATATAGGCTATATCATTTGGTGCTGGTAAGTCTGACGGATTGTATAGTTCCATTATTTCACCATCTGTTTGATATACTTTATAAATAACAGATGGAGAGGTGGTAATTAAACTTAAGTCAAATTCTCTATCTAATCTTTCTTCTATAATCTCTAAATGTAATAAGCCTAAAAAGCCACAGCGAAAGCCGAATCCTAATGCATTAGAAGTTTCTGCTTCATATTCTAAAGCTGCATCATTTAATTTTAATTTTTCTAAAGCTACTTTTAGATTTTCATAATCACTACCATCTATTGGATATAGTCCACAATAAACCATCGGATTTACTTTTTTATAACCGGGTAGTGGTTCTGGTGCAGGCCTTTGTTTTAAAGTAACCGTATCTCCTACACGAATATCTGATAAGTTCTTGATACTAGCTGCTATATAACCAACTTCTCCTGCTTCTAAGCTATCACATGGTTCATAGGTTCCTGGTTCAAAATGTCCTACTTCTGTTACGGTAAATGTTTTTTTAGAAGCCATTAATAAAATTTCATCTCCTACTTTTACCATACCATCTTTCACCCTCACATAAGCAATCGCACCTTTATAATCATTATAAAGAGAATCAAAGATTAGACATTTTAAAGGTGCTTTATTTTCTCCAGTAGGTGCTGGCAAATCTGTCACAATTCTTTCTAACACTTCTTCCACATTTAAACCAGATTTAGCTGAAATGCAAGGCGCATCTTGTGCAGGTATTCCAATAATATCTTCTATTTCTGCTTTAACCTCTTCTGGTCTAGCATTTGGTAAATCGATTTTATTAATAACTGGTAAAATCTCTAAATCATTATCTATGGCTAAATAGACATTGGCTAATGTCTGTGCTTCCACACCTTGGCTGCTATCTACTACTAATATAGCGCCATCACAAGCTGCTAAACTTCTGGATACTTCATAGTTAAAATCCACATGTCCTGGGGTATCAATTAAATTAAATTCATAAACTTGTCCGTCTTTTGCTTGATACTTCATGCGAACAGCTTGTGATTTAATGGTAATTCCTCTTTCACGTTCTATATCCATATTGTCTAGCACTTGGCTTTCCATTTCTCTTTTAGATAAAACGCCTGTCATTTCAATTAATCTATCGGCTAAGGTTGACTTGCCATGGTCAATATGGGCTATAATACTAAAGTTTCGAATATATTTCTTTTTGTCTTCCATTTTTTCTCCTTTTGTCTTGCTTTTCTTATGTGCTTATTTTATCACAGTCATTTTTTAAAAGCAAGAAAAAACGTCCACAAGGACGTCTCTTCTTAAAATTTTATCGTTTATTTTAATAGAAATTAAATTTCATTTTCATATTCAGCATAAATAGAATTTAAAGTTTCTTGATAAGTCGTATTTAAAGCTTCGTCTATGTCATTACCATAAGTATCTATCACTTCTTTTGCAGCTATACCAAATATAGATATCCAAAATATGATAAACACGATGGCAATAGAAGACAATACTGTTCCTGCAATAGACATGCCTTTTGGTTGTTTTTCCTTATTTTTCTTTACAATATCTACTATACCTAGAATTAAACCAACAATAGCTGGTACAAAAGCAATTGCACCAATAACTGGTATAAAACCTATAACAATAGAGATAATTCCTAAAACTAATGCGGCAACACCCATTTTTTATTCCTCCTTTTTATTTTCTGCCTTTATTATAGAGGATATTTTGTGTATTTGTCAATAACCTTTATATCCATTTTTCGACTTTTACAAACAAATTTCCTTTTTTGGTAGTTCCACTGATTTGTTTAATTTGGAATTTTCCCTTTCCCCTAATTGTTATAAAATCCTCTTCTTGTACTTCTTTAGCAGGTTTAGTAACTAAAATCGCATTTAAAAATACTCTTTCTTGTTCTAATAGCATATTGGCTTTACTTCTAGAAGCCTGTATCAATTCTGCAATAATCGCATCTATACGCATAGAAGGGATGATAATCGTGATTTCTTCTTTGGGAATTTCTATCTTTTTTATTTCTTCTAAAGAAATACGCTCTATTTTAGTTTTTTGAAATCTAGTTAACTGTGTCAAATGCGTTTCCACAAACTTTATCATGTCTGGGCACAGCAAGATATCTGCCCCTTCCTTATCCACTAAAATATCTCCTACCTTTTCTCTTTTGATTCCTAATTTCATCAGTGCTCCGTAAATATTGTTGATGTGTATAGCTCCCTTGTTGTTCTTTGGGTAACTTCATACGTAAACAGGAAATGCATTGCCTTGTTAAGTCTTCTGCTTGTATATGGGGCTGTAACTTTTCTGGATAAATAATCAGAAGTTGTCTTTGTGCTTCTGTATACCCTCCAGTTAATAAAAAAGCTATTGGTTGGCTAGCATAACTATGTATTTGTTTTTCTACCAATGCTTTTTGTGCCATATCTAAAAAAGAGGTAGCCACTACCTTATTCTTAGTAAGGCATTCTTCTATTTTATCTTCCAATTTTGCCAGTAATAATTTTTGTTCCAATTGTTCTTGTTTTTTATTTACATCCATCTTTGCTTCCTTTTTAAGATATATCTAAGCCATATAAATGTTCTAATTGTTCTATACTACCTTGTCTAATAAATTCATCTGGATAGCCATAAGTTTGTATACAAACATCTGCTAACTGATGTTTTACCAACAGTTCCATTACACTAGAGGCTAATCCACCTTTTAGAATATTATCTTCTATCGTTATGACTTTTCTTGTTTTTTGGATAGATTCTATGATTTTCTTTTCATCTAATGGTTTCAAGAAACGAATATTGATAACTTCTGCTTGTTTTCCCTGCTTTTCTAATTGCTTAGCATACTTCATGGCTTTTTCTGCCATTTTTCCAATAGACAGTATCGTAACCTCATTTCCTTCTTGCAGTATTTCTGCTTTTCCTAAGCAAACAGGTTCATGCTTTTCAAAAGGTATTTTGGTTTCTGTCCCTTTTGGATAACGAATGACAACCGGACGATTTAATGTAAATGCATAGGCTAGCATTTGTTCTAATTCCCTAAAATCTTTTGGTGCCATAATAGTTAAATTGGGTATCAGGCTAAAGAAAGATAAATCGAAAATACCTTGATGCGTTTCTCCATCATTTCCAACAATTCCTGCTCTATCTACGCACATAACCACTGGTAATTTTTGAATACAAATATCATGAATTACTTGGTCATAGGCTCTTTGATAAAAAGAAGAGTAGATAGATACCACTGGTTTTAGCCCCGCTTTTGCTAGGCCTGCTGCCATACCTAAAGCATGTTGTTCTGCAATTCCTACATCAAAAAATCTATCTGGATAGCTATTTTTAAATTTAGCAAGTCCTGTTCCATCTGTCATAGCTGCTGTAATAGCTACGATTTTTGCATCTTCTTTAGCGAGCTCTACTAATGTATCACCAAATACTTGAGAATAATCTTTTGCTTTTTCTTTTAGGCTTTTTCCAGTTTCAATGGCAAAAGGGCCTGTTGCATGAAATTTATCTGGATTTTCTTCTGCTGGTTTATATCCTTTTCCCTTTTTAGTAATCACATGAACCACCACTGGTCCTTTTTCTTTTTTAGCTAAATTTAGAATCCACTCCACTCTTTCAATATCATGACCATCTACTGGTCCTAAATATTTAAAACCTAAGTCTTCAAAAAACATATTAGGAAGCATTAATTGTTTTAAACTATATTTAACCCTTCTAGCTAAACGAATAATAGGTGAACCAATCATTGGCGTTTTTTCTAACAATTTACGTATGAAATTATTCGATTTCATATAAAAACGTTTTGTTCTAAACTTGGTTAGAAAAGTAGAAATGCCCCCTACATTTTTAGAAATGCTCATTTCATTATCATTCAGAATCACGATCAATCTGGTTTTACTATTACCGGCATCATTTAAAGCCTCTAATGCCATGCCTCCTGTTAAGGCACCATCTCCAATAACGGCTATCACATGATGTTTCTTTTCTTGTAAGTCTCTTGCTCTTGCCATACCTAAAGCTACTGAAATAGATGTACTGCTATGTCCTGTATCAAAAGCGTCGTAAACAGATTCTTTGGATTTTGGAAATCCTGCTAATCCATCTAATTGTCTTAAGGTATCTAATTGCCCTTTTCTGCCTGTTAAAATCTTATGTACATATGTCTGATGTCCTACATCCCATATAATCTTATCCTCTGGTGTAGAAAAAACACTATGCAGTGCAATTGTTAATTCTGTAACACCTAAATTAGAAGCTAAATGTCCTCCTGTTTTAGAAACCGTGCGTATAATAGTATCTCTAATTTCTCCTGCTAATTGTTCTTTTTCCTTATCATTTAATGGTTTTAAGTCTTCTGGTTTTTCTATATGATTTAATAGCTTGTCTGCCATGATGAATAAATGCCTCCTCCATAGTTTGTCTATTTATTATAAATTTTTATTAAAGTTCTAATTTTCCTTAATTTCTTATATCGTATCACAGAAAACTACTTTTTTCTAGTCTCTTCCCTCAAAAAACAAAGAATTCTCTTTTTTCTTATTTTATCTATTCTTCTTACTAAGTAATTTTAACTTTCGACTTGTTTTTATGTTATATTACAATTTCATTTCATTTTTTCAAATATATTGCAATGTATTTTACTTTATATTATACTATAGAAGAGGATTTATAGGTGTTCCACTAAAAACCTAAATATATTTACAAGGGATGAATTTTATGAAAAAAATAACCAAAAAATGGACAGTTATTGCACTAATGCTTGCTATTGTACTGATTTCTACCACTTGTTTTGCAGCCACTGCTAATTCTACAAGTGCTACATTAGAAGTAGTAGAAACCAATGTATGTACCATTTCTATTAATGATATTGCGAATTTTGAAAAAAAGATGATTCATTATGATTTAGATAAGAAAGAACTAAACTTTGAGTTAAATGTAACGAACACCGCTACACAAGCTTTTGCAAAACCTACGGAAATCTTTTTAGTCATTGATAATTCTTTAAGTATGAAAGATGAAGTTTCTAGTGGTGTTACTAGATTAAAAGCTGTTACAGACTCAGCTAAAGCTTTAGCTTCTGCTTTATTAAAAAACGAAAATGTGTCAGTTGGTATTGTTAGTTTCTCAACAGGTGACCAAGAAGGTACTATTACAGATGCTACTTTAAAAACAGTTCCTAGTAACCATGAAACAACCGTACTTAACCATATTGAAAGCATTGCTACTGGTGATTTAGGTGTTAGAACCAATATTGATGCTGGAATTACATTGGCTAATCAAAACTTTACACAAGCTGCTCAAAATCGTTATATAATTTTATTAACAGATGGCGTTCCTAATGCTGCTGTTGGTGGTCCTATCTTAACTTATTCTGGAGAAGTCGCTACTAAGACAAAAGGTAAATTACAAGAACTTTCTACCGCTGGTGTTTCTATGTTCTCACTTATGACTGGTGTTCCAGATATAGAAGAACCAAGTACTGGTATTACTTATAAAGCGTTAGCAGAAGAGATTTTTGGAACCACTGCAGAGCCAACTGCTGGAAAATTCTATTATATTTCTGATGACAAAATAGAAGAGACTATTTCCCAGACAATTTTATCAGACATTACCCATACCGCAGATAATACGATTACTAACTTAGATATTTACGATTATTTTCCACAAGAGATTATAGATAACTTTGATTTTAACTATGTAACTAATCCAACTTTAGGAACCGCTTCTGCATTAGATTTATCGCAAAGGTCTATTGTATGGCATATAGATACTTTAGCACCTGGTGCTTCTGCAAAGCTTACTTATAAATTAACACTAAAGTCAACCATTGATACGAGTATCTTAGATAAAGTGCTACCTACTAATCAGAAAGTAGAAATTACTTCACCAGATATTGTTTCTCCAGATGGTACACATACTTTAATTTCTACAGTTAGTCCAAAAGTAAAGGTAGCTATGCCAATATCCAATACCAATGTAGTAGATAACACTATAGCCAATAATGTCATTCCTCAAACAGGTGATTCTAACAATTTTATTTTCATCGGTGTGGTTTTAATTGGTGCTGCTATCTTAGGTGTTAAATTTTATCAAATTAGTAAAAATGTAAAATAATGAATGCATAAAGAAACAGGAAATTCTAAAAAAGAATTTCCTGTTTCTTTTCTGCTTTTATTCTATTTCTAATTCAGACTCTATATTTAATAATCGATTATATTTTGCAACTCTATCGGTTCTACAAGGTGCTCCTGTTTTGATTTGTCCTGCATTTACGGCTACTGCTATATCAGCAATCGTAGTATCTTCTGTTTCTCCAGAACGATGTGAAATAACCGTTTGATATCCATGTTGTTTAGCTAATTCTATGGTATCTAAAGTTTCTGTAATGGTACCAATTTGGTTTGGTTTAATTAATATACTATTGGCTACTTGATTATCCATTCCTTTTTGTAACCTTTTCTCATTGGTTACAAATAAATCATCTCCGACCAATTGTACTTGCTTTCCAATTCTTTTGGTTAGTTCTTTCCAAGATTCCCAATCTTCTTCTGCAAGTCCATCTTCTACAGAGATAATGGGATATTTTCTTACCAATTGCTCTACAAAATCTATCATTTCTTCTTTTGTCTTAAATACATCATTTTTCCAAAAATAATAGCCTTCTTTTCCTATTTTTTTAGCTTCCTCCCACATTTCTGTACTAGCAATATCTAAAGCAATGGCAACATCGCTTCCTGGTATATAACCTGCTTTTTGGATAGCTTCTAAAATTAATTCTATAGCTTGTTCTTCCCCTTCTAAATTAGGAGCGAAACCACCTTCATCGCCAACAGCTGTACTATATCCTTTTTGTTTTAATACTTTTTTTAAAGTATGATATATGGTAACACCCATTTCCATTTTCTCTCTAAAGGTCTTTGCTCCAATTGGCATAATCATGAATTCTTGACTGCTAATATTATTATCAGAATGTTTTCCTCCATTTAGAATATTCATCATAGGTGTTGGTAAAACTTTCGCATTACTGCCTCCTAAATAGTTATATAATCCCATACCTAAAGAATTAGCTGCTGCTCTTGCCACTGCTATAGAAACACCTAAAATAGCATTGGCTCCTAGTTTTCCTTTATTTTCTGTTCCATCTAAATCTATTAAGACTTTATCTATTTTTACTTGCTCATAAACATTCATATCTTTTAATGCCTTGGCTATTTTTTTATTTACATTTTCTACTGCTTGTTTAACACCTTTTCCCATAAGACGATTTTCCTCTTGGTCTCTTAGTTCCACTGCTTCAAAGCTTCCTGTAGATGCTCCTGATGGTACTATCGCCATACCTGAAAAACCTCCTTGTGTTACTACTTCCACTTGTACGGTAGGATTTCCTCTTGAATCAAATACCTCTAAAGCTTTTACACTTTCTATCCCTAAATAATCTTTCATAAATGATACTCCTTTCATTTTTTATCTTATGAGTATTCTTTCCCTATTTTACCAAAATTATTTCCTTTTTCTGATAACTTTTATATTTTTTTTATTTAGACTAGCATTTTTGAAAAAAATATGCTATGATAAATATCGTAATTTCATATTCGGGTGTAGCCAAGCGGTAAGGCATCGGACTCTGACTCCGACATTCCTAAGTTCGAATCTTAGCACCCGAGCCATTAAAATAAGCCTTTTCAAACAATTGAAATATGGCTTATTTTTTTATTTTTAACTTATTTTTTCCATGATTATTCTTTCTACTAAGATACCACTAGTACTGCATGAAAACCATCGAAGTAACCGCTACCTCCATTTCGACGAGTAAAATAGAAAAGACCTGCATCTAATGCATTCGAGAAATTACCACCGCGAAGTGGAAAAGGTGCATTCAAACTTGGATAATAGGAGAAATCATTATACCAAGAAGTACTTGCTGTTCCACTTACAGATGTCTCTCGTATACCATCTCCATAAATTAAAGTATTTTTCTGATAGTTGTTTTTACTAGCTATATCTAAATTTACATCGTTAATCGTTATACTGGTATTATCTGTAGTATTATCAAAAGGATACACCATTACATATTTTGTACTTATTGTTTTTAGTGTTGTACCATCATAAGTAAAACTATTACCATACGTATTTAATACTTTTTGACCATTAGCTATATAGGCTGCTATTCTTTCAAAGCTTCCGCCACTGAAATCATAAATTCCATAAATTGTTCCAGTAGTACTTGCTCTGCAACCAGTTAATTGGTCCCAAGTATATACACCATCATTAGGCGTATTTCCTACAGTTGTATTCATCTGATTTATTGTAGTTACTTTTTCTGCTTCACTATTAGTCCCTCCTGTACAACCAGTTACTGTGTAAACACTATCTACTCCTGATTTTCCTCCTGTATTTGTCCTTTTAAGACCTCCACTATTTAAGTTTATATTATTGATTGCGATATCT
>CATZDQ010000022.1 GCA_958417695.1 uncultured Clostridiaceae bacterium
ACCTTTTATTTTACCTTTCAGCCTGATAGTGTAACCGATGAAGATGTTAAAATTCCAGATTTCTCAGATTATAGTTTTATAAATTAAGAAACTAATACGTTATTTTTATATAAGCAAAAAAATAAGATAAGAAGAAATAAAATTTTCCTCTTATCTTGTTTTTTCTGATTCTTCTTTAATCTTATCTAAAATGACTTGCTTCTCTAAATGACCAATATAATGATAATGATTGCCACACTTTCCTGCCTGGAACTGGCAAATAGAATGATAAGGGCAATACTCACATGGTGTTTTTTTATTTTTCACATGATAATAAGGTTCTAAAGCAATATTGCCATCCAATATAGACTTTCCAATCTGCTTAATTAAATGATTCGTATATTTTTGTAAATCTATAAATTGCTCCTTTGTAATGGCATTTGACCTACCTTTACTTAAATTTCCGTCTTTATCAATATACGCAGGTATTTTACTAGAAGCACCAGAATCCAAGGTCTTATCCATCATTTTTACTACCTTTACATCTGCTAGAATGAAACCTTGCATCTTAAACTTCTTTTTTAATTCCTCTTCCATTTCTTCTGATGACATCGCCCTTTGGGCTTTTATCATTGGCTCTATTAAACTAAAATACAGAATACCTGCTGGCATAACCTCTTCTATTTTACAAGTAGCATCTAAATATGTTAGCAACTGAATCTGTAACCCTGCCACTACATCATTTAAATCCATACTTTTCACAGAGGACTTATAATCAATAATGCGGATATAGTTTCCTTCCGACGTTTTTGCCATATCAACACGGTCAATTTTACCTGTAATCTCCACCTTTTTATTATTCTCTAATTCTAACACAATTGGTTCATACGTTTTCCCTTTTTTAAACTCTAATTCATTTCCGAACACTTCAAAGTCACTACTTTTCAAAGTATCTACAATATACTTCATAGAAATGGTAATCACTCTTTTTAAACGGTTCGTTAACATCTTATATTTTGGTGTACTAGTAAATATATAATTTCTAGGTAAGGATAGTTTCTCTTCTACTACCTCTTTTACCAAACTATCTATTTGCTCTTCTTCTAACTGCTTTACATCTAGCTGTCTTTCTCTAACCAAATGGAAAAAGCGGTCAATTACATCATGCATAAACGTTCCTGTATCTATCGCTCTCATAACAAATTGAGTTTGGTCTGATAATTTTAAACCATATTTTAAATGATACGAATATGGACAACTGCAATACTGTTCCAAACGAGAAACACTCGTATGTAGTGTGTCGCCATATAATTTTTCCATATTTTCCTTTGTAATGCTCTGTGGTAAATTACTATAGGAAAGAGCCTTCATAACCGCTTCCAAAGAAAACTTAAACTGATTATCTGTCTGATAATAATCATATACTTGATACCAGATAGAATCTACAACTTTTTCCTCTTTTTGTGCTTGTAACTGATAAATTAGCTCCTCAAAAGTGGTATTTTTATTTAAAATCTGTGCTTCTTTATGTAAAATATCACTTTTCTCTTGTAACCTTGGAAATATCTTCTTTAATTTAGAAATCAGAATAGAAGGTCTTAAAGCTCCACCCTCTAAATTACTAGAAGGATAAGAAAGATAAAGCCTTTCCTCAGCTGTTGTAAAAGCCTTATATATAGAAAAATTATCTTCATATAAGCGCTCCATCGTTCCTTTTGCTAATTCTACTCCCTGCTCTTTTAAATACGCCCTATCCTGGTCATTAAAAAAACCTTCTTCTTTATAAATACTTGGAAAGACACCATCATTCATCCCCACTATAAACATAGCTTTCATCTTATGGCTTCTTGTCCTATCAATATCCCCCATCATTACTTGGTCATTCGTAGCAGGAATTTCACCCATACCATGATTTTCTAAACCAATTTTTAACAACTCTGCATAACGCTCAAAAGTAGTTTTTTCCTCTCCAAAAACCATCCACATTTCTTCTAACACTTGCATAACACTATTCCAAGCTAATTCTTGTTGTTTGGCTAACTGTAATTTTTCTTGCTGTTTTAAAACTTCCATTCTATTTTGTATTTTCTTATCCACTTGATTTTCTATGAAAAAATCATACAACTTTTGTGTGATTTGCCCTACCGTCTTATTTCCCATTAACGCTTCTTTCAATTGTAATAAAGGCTCTACTATTTTCTTTCTTTGTAAATTAAGTTGTTTTATCTGTTCTACCTCTTTAGCAGATTCTTCTCCAAAATGCCAGTCCTGCTCATACCACTTACTACCTTTAATTCCCCACTCAATACAATAATTCTCTAGCGTATATAGCATTTCTTCTTCTATTTCTACAAAACCAGTTTTTAAATATTGGAAAACAGCCTCATAAGACCAATTCTTAGAAAGTACCTCTAAAACAGCTAGAACATATTTTACAAAATGATTTTGACTAAGGTTCTTCTTCTCATCAATAAAAACCGGAATCTGATAATTGGCAAAAATAACTCTACACAAATGTGCATAAGTCTCCAAATCCTTTGTAATAACCCCTATATCTTGATAACGATAATGCTGATTTCTAACTAAATTTGAAATTTGTTTAGCCACTTGCTCCATTTCTGAATATGCATTATTAGCTAAAAATAACTCTATCGTATTAACCTCTTGCGGATAGGTTGTATAAGGCACCTGGAAAATATTTTGCTCCAAATGTTTTAAAGCTTTATCTTGAAAACGGTAAGTTTCCTCTAAAAAAACCGGTCTTTCGATAGCTACTCCATTATTTTTAGCAATTTCTATTAATCGCTGCGCCGTCTTTTTATTTGCATAAAAAACATCCGTATCTTGTTTTGTACACACATCCAAATCTTGCGCACAAATGGTTATATTGACTTGCTTAGCTTGTCGTAGTAAAACCTCTATAATAGCATACTCCTGCTGTGTAAATTCTGTGAACTCATCTAAATAAAACACGGTATCACAAAACATGTCTGTACTTAGTAGCTGTTTTGCTAAAATCGTTAAGGTATCATTTTCATCTATATACTGATTTTTAATTTTCGGTTCAAAAGCCTCATATATGATGAACATATCTTCTAATTTTGCTTTTAAATAAGGTTCTTTTGTTTCTTCTAATGTTTTGCTTAACATTTCTATGGTAATTCCATGCTTTTTAAATTCTGTCATTTGTTTTTGAATAACTTCTATATTTTGTCTCGTCTTACCTAGGAATTTAAGCGCCTTTTTCTTCTCAGAAAGCACATCATAAAATAACATTGCTTTACCAGCCTTATTTAAATTCACCTTCGTAAGTCCACCTACTTGGCTTGCCACACGATGTGCCATACGTGCAAATGTAAGAACTTCTGCTTGTAATATACTATTAGAAGGCATGGTATCTAACAGTTTTTTCTCTGCTGTAAAAGAAAACTGTTCTGGCGTAATCATATACAGTTTTTTCTCTTTTTGTAAATCCGTTCTTATTTGTGAAAAACAATAAGCACTCTTCCCTGTCCCTGCCCTTCCACATATTAATCTTAATCCCATCTTGACTCCTTTACCTAAAACTATCTTTATGCTTCTTTTTTCCAATAAAATAAATATTGTTGTGCTAAACCTGCCATATTTCCAAACTTCTCATGGGCAATCTTTTCAATTTGCTTTGTACTGACTTTATTTTCATCCCTATTTTTTATATATAACTCATTCATAACACGTCTTACCCACACATCTACAGGAAAAACATCCAATCTCTTTAAAGTAGAAAACAGTAAAATACAATCCGCTACTTTAGGACCTACTCCTGATAAAGTTAATAATGTTTCTCTAACTTTATTAGCATCTGTCTGACATATTAATTCTTCTAAGTCTACCTGTTTTTCTAAAATAGCATGGGTGGTTTCATATACTCTTTTATCACGAAAACCCAGCCCTAACTTTCTAAAATCTTCTATGGTTACATTCTTTAATTGTTCTGGTGTTGGAAAAGTATCATAAATCTTTTCCTGATATATTATCTTATCTCCATAGGTCTTACATAATCTATCTATAATTCCCTTAATACGTGGTATATTGTTATTGGCTGAAATAATAAAAGATAGTATTGTCTCCCATAAATCTTGATTTAAGATACGAATGCCTTTCCCATAACCAATACTAGTCTGCATATAAGTATCTACCTTCATGAGTTTCCTTTGCATCTTTTCATAATCCCTATCCAAATCAAAATAAAATCGACAAACGCTTTGTATATCTTCTTCACAAATTCCTTGGAAAATGACTTCTTTATCTGTTTGCCTTACATTTAAAACATTTTTCCCAAAAACACCTGTATAGCTCTTATCTAGCTGTTCTTTCCAACGAAAACACTGTCCACAATTAAAAATATCGGTTACATCAAATGTGTCTATCTTTTCTATCACATATCGTTGCTCTTTCATTTTCTCTCCTCTTTCTATTTCTATCCTATCATAAAAGTCATGTTTTTTCAAACATTTTTTTGTATCCGCTATAAGAAAATATTGCCTAATAAACCAAATCATTTACTAGGCAATATTTTTCTTTTTTTGGATTATATTTTAAGGTATCAATACCACACGAAAACCATTGTTATAAAGGCTATCCCCATTATTACGATAGTAATAGAAAAGACCTGCATTTGGCCCATTCCAAAGAAAGCCTCCTCGCACTAAAAATGGATAATTTAATGATGGATAATAAGCTGAATCATCTCGCCATGCATTTGGACCGGTTTTACCATTAGATGTCTCTTGGATACCATTACCATAAACGAATTGATTCTTTTTCCAATTTGCCTCACTTGCTATATTTAAATTTTCTATTTCACCTGTTATTCCAACATTATCTACATGACTATCTACCAAATAGGCCATTGTATATTTCGTACTAATCGTCCTTAATTTATCTTTATCATAGCACATCGACGAACCATTTATCTTTAAATTTTGATTTTGATTGATAATATAGCTACTGGTCTTTTCATAAATACCACCACTTAAATCATAAACACCATACATATTTCCTGTTGAACTAGCTTTACAACCAGTTAACTGGTTCCAAGTATATACTCCATTATGAGGGATATTTCCTGTTGTTGCATTGATACCTTCCATTGTTTTTACAGCTTCTCCTGCGCTACTAGAACCTGTTGTACATCCTGTTACCGCATAGACACTATCTACTCCTGACTTTCCTGTTACATTCGTCCTCTCCTTTTCACCACTATTTAAATTAATATTATTAACCATTATATCTGACTGATTTACACCATAGATACTTTGTGAAAGATACGCTACCGCTCCCCATTCACTATCTTTTAATAAATGCGAATCGACTGCTTTTGTAAAGCCATAGATATTTCCTTCTTCTGTCATAGCTTTAGCTATGCAAAATGCATCATTATGGTTTATATAATTCATACTATAAGTGACTGGTTGAAAAGTAGGATATTTAATAGCCGTTTTTGTAGTTGCATAAATTCCATCTAACCAATTACGAGCCGCTTCATTCCCTTCACTACTTTTACCTCTTTCTACGCCTCTTACTTGGGATGTGGTTTGTGTATAGTTTACACTACTTGCCTTTACTGGTGCACGATTATTTCCGACTAGCATAGCCCGCTTCAAATTTAGCTACCCAAATTCCGGTTAGTTCTTTATCCCATCCACCATTTCTATAATCTATCTTTGTTTCATCTGTAAATGCCGGATGAACGGTATATCCCATACTAGTATCTACCAATTCATTTACATTTGTGCACCTTTTAGCCGTTTGTATTTTTCCATTTTCATCATAATAATTGTCTGTCGTTCCAATTAAAAATTGGATATCCATTTTTTGATTGGTAGTATCTACTTTATAAGCAAATCTAGGAATCCACACCCACATACTTCCATCTTCTGTTCTAGCATTTGCCCACTTTTTTTCCTGATAATCATACCAATCTACCTCCTCCTCATAACTATCTTTTATCTCACCTTTACTATTTTCTGTTGGAGATGTAAACTTAATTGCTCTCATGCCAGTCGTTAATACTGGTTTATTAACTCCTTTTTCAATTATATAGGTCTTTCCTAAAACTTCATCCATTTGTTGCTCTAGACTAGTTAAATCTCTTAATTCCTCTATTTGACTTTTTTGAGTATCTTCTTTGGCTCTCTTTGTTTGTGTAAGGATACCATTTTCACCCATTAAAGTAGAAATGGCTACACCCGCTAAAATAATTAACACGATTATGGTAATAACTAAGGCTATTAGTGTCACGCCCTTTTGTTTTTCTTGTTTTTGCATATGTTTCTCCTCTCTTCTTATGTTCTTTACCTTTCTTTTTCATTATATAATTTTGGTTCTACCATGTTTATTTTTCTACTATAGTCATTTATTTATCAGTTTTCATAAACGAATTCCAATTTATAACAAAAATGTACATTTTTACAGATTTTTTGCTGTTTTTATTTGAATTTACATAAATTCGTGTTATAATAAACTATAGGGAAATTTTTAAGTTTTCTATCGTAAAAGGAGTCTTATATAGTGGAAAATTTAGAATACATGAAAAGAATAAAACAAAATATGTATGAAAAAGGATTAGAAGATTTACAAATTCGTTGTAAACCATTTTTACATACGGTTATTGATGCACAATATTCTAACAATGAAAAGGTAGCACCTTATACCCTTATTTCTATGGATTTTAACAATTTAAACGATATTAATCATATAGAAGGTAGACAAAGAGGCGACCAAATTATTCATGATGCCTTGCAACTTTATTTGGCCGATTTACCAGAAGGCTCTTTTTGTGCACGTTCTGGTGGTGATGAATTTATCATTATCTTGCCATGTTCTAAACCAGAAGCTGATACCATTATTTCACAAAAAAATGCTTTATTACAACAAAATGGTAAACAACTATCTAAAGTTTCTATTGCCTCCCAAGCCATCGCTTCTAATGAAGGATTTAACCTAGAAGAATTAATGGAAAAAGCAGAAATAGTCATCCATGAAAAAAAGCAAAATTGCTGCACAGCAAATTTAGAAGATGGCACACAAGAAAGTTATTGGAAATGTTTAGACATAAAATTAAAACAAAACTTTGACACTCTTTTTAAAAGTCTTAGATTACATGATAGAACTTTATCTTCTAAAGAGATTAAACTATTATACCCTAATTTAGTACATGCCATCTATCACTCTTTACAAGAGGAAACCATTTTTACACCTTATCAGCATAAAGCATATAAAGAAAATCCACATTTAGACATAGCCACTAAACTACATACACTTTTAACAGATTCTACTATTTCTTCAGAAAAAATAAATTCTATTCCTACCCCTGGCTATGAATATGTACTAAACACTCTGATTAAACATAGTAACACCCAACATTTTGGGAAAAATTATTTAACAGACTATCTTCTAAAAGAATGTCATCTTTCTTTTTTAGTGTTACTAGGCTCTGTTAATAATGTAAAACTATCCAATGAAGTTTTTGGTTTTAAATCAACCGATATAGAAATAGCCAAACTACACCATGCTTTTGAACAACTCGTACAAGAACATCTTCCCGCTTCTAAAGAAACCTTTTGTAATACAGCCTATATACCTACTGCTCGTAATTACCTCTTTGACTTAGGAGGAGGCACTTGTGTCGCAGCTGTAGACCCTACCTATGCTAATACTTCTTGCCTTCAATTTGATTCTCCTATTGTTTATACAGAAAAAGGCTTGTGTCAATTATGCTTAGCAGATAGTCCTCGTTTGATGAATCAATATAATTATAAGACTGTTTTAGAGCACATGCTACGAGAAGCAGATGCCCGCAAAGATGAACTAGTACTCTCTCTTTTACAAGAAAAAGATGAAAATAGCACTAATCTACGTATCGGAATTTTGCAAAAGTTTCTGGCGCAAACTAGCCAATATTATAAAGAACATATTGACGAAGCAGACACACCAGCATGTAAAAAGAAATTTTGTATGCTCGCTGCTAAACAACTACAAACCTCTTTGCACGAATTCAATGAAAAACAAAAAAGTTTTACACAACCAGAAAAAACATCACTTAACCGATAAAAAACATAGACAAGATTTCCTTAGATTTCTTCTATGTTTTTTATTTATCCTTTTTTAAACCCTTTTCCCCAGGCCTCTCTAGCATTAGAAATAATAATAAATGCTTTATTATCTACAGAGACTGCAATATTTTTTATCTTAGAAACCTCATTTCTAGACCCTACACATAATAACATCATTTTATCTTGGTTTGTATACATTCCTTTTGCATAAATTCCTGTACTACCACGGTCTACTTTTTCTCCAATTTCTTGTGCAATCTCTTCATACTTTTCCGAAATAATAAACATCATTTTCGTAAAATAAACACCTTCAAAAATAATATCTATCATCTTGCCCATTAAGTAAATTGCAATAGCAGAATATAAACCAACCTCTATATCACGAAAGAATAATACATTTAAAGAAATAATCACAATATCTACACTCATTATTAAACTACTAGCACGATAATGTGGTCTATATGATTGAATAATATAAGAAAGTAGGTCTGTACCACCTGTAGAAGAAACTGATTTTAAAACTAACGCCGTACCAATCCCCATGGCAATCCCACCATATACACAGCCTAAAAAGCGGTCTTGTGTCAAAGCTGGAAATTTATCTAAGATATCAATAAAACCTGCTAGTACCACTGTTCCAATTAAAGACTTAACGACAAACTCTTTTCCTACTCGAAAGTAACTTATAATTAGTAGGGGAATATTTAAAATCAGCATAGCTGTTCCCAATGGAATGCTTAAGAAATAATAAGTAATGGTTGCAATACCTGCAAATCCACCTGAAGATAATTGATTGGGTAATAAAAAGAAAGAAGTACCACATGCCATAATAAAACAACCCATTATTAATAATAACATCTCATATGCGTACTTCTTTAACTTTAATCTTTTCTTAACTAGTTTATAATCCATAAAAAGCCCTACTTTTCTTCTAATCTCTTTTTATGTATTATTTACCAATTTCCTATTCTTATTCAATTGTTTGCTTAGCTTTTATCTCTTTGCATTCTTTCTTCTTCTAAAATTTCATCATAAGTCTTTGCCACTGCCACTTCAAATTTTCCAGGTCTTACACTCTCTTCTTGTGGTGTTATAACAACATCTACATCATATATTTCTCTTAGTTTATGAACATTTCCATTTTGAAATCCCATTATATTGGGAATATCTTGTGGATTTGCTTTAATTTCTACCTGTTTTACTTTCGTATTAATTTTCTTAATCTCTTCTACAATAGCATCATACCACATAGCCCCTTCTACCAACTGTCTAAATTCCGGATGATAAGGACCTGCTACTACCTGGCTACTTTGTGCTTTTAATTCTAAAATACCTTCTGTATTTTGTGCGCCTATTTTAATAACTGGTATTCTATGGATATTACATAAGTTAGCGACTTCTTTACACCTTTCAACTGCTTGTACTAAAGGAAGTGGATGATAGTCTTGTGCTGCATATTGGCTTTCTAAAGGACTTCCCTTTACTACTAAAACAGGATAAATTCTAACCATATAAGGTTTTTGTTTTATGAATGCTAAGGCCGTATTTCTTTCATCTAATTTTGTACTTTCTGGCAAGCCAATCATCATCTGATAACCTAATTTAATACCTGCAAATTTAAGCCATCTAGAAGCCTTCTTGACTTGTTCCCAAGTATAGCCAACTTGTGCCTTTTCTAATACATACTGATTGCTAGAAACAGCCATCATCTCGATAGTTTTTACTTTGTATTTTTTATACATCTTTATATATTTCTTTTGCAAAGTATCTGGTCTAGAAACAAAACAAATACTATGAATTTCTCCTTTTTGTATAAATGTATAAACCGCCTTTAATAAGATTTCTTGCGTTTCTACTGCTAAATCTGTAAAGTTACCACCCCAAAAGGCTACTTCAATCTGCTTTGGTTCTTCTTGTGCATAAGATTGTAAATAATAGTTAATAGTATCTACCACCTCTTTCTCTCCAATAGGGCTTTCCTTTCTAGTTCTATCACAAAACACACATTCTTGCTCATGAGTACCTGCACATATTGTATTCGGAATCATAATGGGTATTCTATATTCTTTTCTCATTCTTGACACCTTCCTTTCAAGCTTTACATATTTTCTAAAGCTTTTTTAGCTGCTTGCATTTCAGCCGCCTTTTTAGTTCTACCTTCTCCTTGTGCTAAAAAAGCATCATTACATTTTACTTGTGCTGTAAATCGTTTATCATGGTCTGGACCTTCTTCTTTTATAATGGAATAAACAATTTGTACTTCTCCCTCTTTTTGTAATTTTTCTTGTAACACCGTTTTATAATCTTTTTGTCCTACATTTTTACTAGCCATTTCTGCTTCCTTACTCAAATTCTCTATAATAAACTTCTCAGCAGCCTCTAACCCTGCATCAAAGTAAATAGCCGCAATAACAGCCTCTACACTATCTGCCATAATCGCAGGTCTTGTATTGCCATGACTTGAAATTTCACTTTTTCCTACATATAAGAAATCACTAAAATTATGCTTTTGTGCTATTTTATATAAGCTTCTTTCACATACAATATCTGCTCTAACTTTAGTCATTTCTCCTTCTGACAATTTAGGAAATTGATTATATAAATATTTACTAGAAATAAATTCTAAAATACTATCTCCTAAAAATTCTAACTTCTCATTACTCTCTATATGATTTTCATAGGCATATGATTTATGAATTAACGCTCTTTTTAACAATTCTTTATCTGTAAATGCATAGCCAATGCTTAATTCTAATTGTTCTAAACTCATACATTCCCTCCTTCTTAATAGAAACATTATACTATAGAATCTAAAAAAAAGAAAGGTATTACCCTTTCATTTTTCTAATTTCTAAAATTCAAATTAAGCTACGTGGTCTTTTATGTAGTCAACAACATCTCCTACTGTAACTATTTTTTCAGCATCAGCGTCTGGTATTTCTGTGTCGAATTCTTCTTCTAATGCCATAATTAATTCTACAATATCAAGAGAATCTGCTCCTAAATCATCTATAAAAGATGCTTCCATGGTAACAGAGGTATCTGTTACACCAAGTTGCTCTACTATAATTTCTTTTACTTTTTCAAAGATTTCTTCTTGTGTCATCTAAAATTACACCTCCTCTCAAGTACTACTTTTTTTCTTAACAATAATACATGTTTTGCCAATTGTCAAGGATTTCTTCTATTTATTTTCAAATTCTTCTATCATTTTCTCTACCGCTTTATTTTTAACGAATTGCTCCGCTTGTTTTATGGTAAATTCAAATAATCTTTCATCACTACTTCCATGGGCTTTAACCACTGGTTTCTTAACACCTAAAAATAAAGCGCCACCATATTCTTTATAATCCATTGCCTTTTTCAATCCGTTAATAGCTGGCAATGCTGGAACAGAACCTAACATGGTAAAGATATTCTTTTTAATATTTTCTGTCAATGTGGTCTTAACTAATTTTCCAATACCTTCTACGGTTTTTAAGAAAACGTTACCAGTATAGCCATCTGCTACTAAAATATCTAACTTACCTGAAAAAGCATCTCTACCTTCTACATTCCCTACAAAATTAATATTTAATGCTTCTGCCTTTTCTTTCAACAATTGATACGATTCTCTTACTAATTCATTTCCTTTTGTTTCTTCTGTACCAATATTTAAAAGCCCTACAGTTGGATGCTCAATACCAAACGTATTTCGATTATAAATCGTTGCCATCTGTGCAAATTGTAATAAATTAATTGGTTTACAATTGGTATTAGAACCACAATCTATTAACATTAAACGACTCTTATAAGATGGTAAAATACCTGCTAAAGCTGGTCTATCAATTCCTTTAATCCTACCTACTAATAAAGTAGCTCCTGTTAAAAGGGCTCCTGAATTTCCAGCAGAGATAAATACATCTCCTTTCCCTTCCTTTAAAAGATTAAAACCTACTACCATAGAAGAATCTTTTTTATGTTTAATTGCTTGTGTAGGAATTTCACACATTTCTATTACTTCTGAAGCATGATAAATCTTTAGTCTCGGAGAAATTTCTGAAACATCATTTTTTCCATATAACTCTTTGATTTTTTGATTTAATATCTCTTGGTTTCCGACTAACCACACTTCTGCTTCAATTTGATTAATTGCTTTTACTGCTCCTTTGATGTTAGCCTCTGGGCTATTGTCTCCCCCCATGGCGTCTAATAGTATAACCATCTTTTAGTCTCTCCCCTTCAACTCTTTTATTCATATATATTTGTATTTTTATATTTTATAACTTATATTTTCTAAAGTCAATCGGAACAGGTTAATTTTATTATTTATTTACTTAAAAAGCAACGTTTCTGACCATATAGTCAAAGAATTTTAAGAACAACTAGAAAGGAGAAACACTTATCGTTTCTCCTTTCTTTTATTAGCTTATTTTGTTAATAGCTAATACTATAAGATACAATTTGTCCAGCGGTTATACCACAGCCTAAGTTATAAGAATCAATGCTACTACCTGCTGTTTTTCCACAGCCTACATTATATCTTTCAACCGTACTTCCTGCTATTTTACCACAATTTACCTGATACCCTTCTACCGTAGTTCCTGCTGTCTTTCCACAGGATATAGCGTAACTTTCAATAGTATTTGCTTTACTACAAACTAATTTTGAATAGGTATGGTCATATCCATCTCCACAATGACATGGGTCACCAACAAAATGTTTTGGATTAATGTAATGTCTTGCTTGTCCACAGCTGCCATGGTCCTCCCATGAGTCAATATGTTCATCCCAGTGATCATTTCTAGAAGCATGTGTTAAATGAATGGATACATGACATGTTCCAGTCTGGTAACAACTGCTACTATGTGCGTGATATACTGGCAATGTATAGCATCCTCCATTAGTGCTACTATTTCCTGTGTGACTATGATATATCACTTTTGTATAACAACCTCCTCCTGTACTGACACTTCCTGTATGTTGGTGATAGACTGGTGTTGTATAACAACCTCCTCCTGTACTGCTACTTCCGGTATGTTGATGATAGACTGGTGTTGTATAGCAACGGCCTCCTGTAGTGCTACTTGCAGTAGGTGGATGCGTGTTTGGTAGTACTTTGATTGGTTTT
>CATZDQ010000023.1 GCA_958417695.1 uncultured Clostridiaceae bacterium
TATGGACCAAGTGTTCTTATAGGGTTCTTCTCCTCTTTTAACTAATAAAATCTGTAATTTTTTTTCTGGTAGTTTTCTATAGTTATCTATTTTCTCATCTCGAATAGTAAATACAATGGAGTCTACTGTAACAGATGGCTTAAAAAATTCTTCACAACTTGTTTCTCTCATTTTCTTTTTTATTTCCTTCCATAAAAAATTAGTAGTTAATACTATTTTCATAATATCATTTTACTACTAATTTTGTCAATTTATTTTTTATAATTCTAACTTCATGTCTCCTTCTTGAATAATTCCTTTCTTCCTCATAATATAAGCAACTAAAAAGCTAATGATGCCTGGTAAAATAAAATGTAATAGCACTATTTTTCCTATTAATACGATTGGATTTTCTGCTATACTCATGGTTTCCCATGTCATGATTTGTCCTACTAGTCCTGCTGTTCCCATACCTGCCCCTGAAGCATTATTGGTCATATGAAATACCATTGTCGATATTGGACCTAATATAGCACTTGCTATAATTGCTGGTAACCATATCTTTGGTTTTTTCATGATATTGGGAACTTGTAACATACTCGTTCCGATTCCTTGAGAAATTAAGCCTCCTACTTTATTCTCCTTATAACTAGCTACTGCAAATCCTATCATATTCGCACAACAACCTACAGTAGCTGCTCCTGCTGCTAATCCATTTAAATTCAAAATGATGGCTAATGCGGCCGAACTAATAGGTAGTGTTAGTATCATTCCCATTAATACAGATACTAAAATTCCCATAATGAAAGGCTGTTTTTCTACAGACCAATTGATAATACTTCCTAACATGCTCATAAATTCTGAAATAGCTGGACCAATTAATAAACCTACTGTTCCTCCAACTAAAATGGTTGCTAACGGTACCAATATAATATCTACTTTTGTTTTTCCACTAATTTTTCTTCCAATTTCTATACCAATAAAACTTGCTAAAAACGCCCCCATCGGTTCCCCCGGTCCTGTGAATATAATACTTGTGTTATTAAACACACTACCTGCTAAGATTTTACTAGCAAATCCTCCTATCATGCCCGCTATTGCAGCTGAGATAGTTACATAGGGACTAGCTTTGTATTTTACAGCTACACCAATTCCTATTCCTGCTCCTGTTAAAGAAGCACATATTTTTCCTATTATAACTAGTAGATTTCCTACCATGTGATTACCAATTAATTTTCCTATTTGTTCAATAATTAACCCTATGATTAGGGTAGCAAACAGCCCCCAAGCCATTCCTGTTAATCCATCTATAAAAATGTGATTAAATACTTTCTTACCCTTTTCTTGTATCTGTTGTTTGGTTATCATATTTATTCCTCCTTTATTTTATTTTGATAGGATTATTGTTTTTATCATTTTAATACTATCATTTTTTATATTAGAAGGACACTTGCTAAGTGCCCTATTTTTCTTGCATAGCCTTTCTAAAAGATTCTTTCTCTCATAGGGGTACATAGGAATTTCTCTTCTTTTATGTGCAGATATCCTATACTTTTTTTCAATCTTTTTCATAGCTTCTTGCTTTGTTTTCCCTGTATCTATATATTGGGTAATTTGTGCATAAGTAATTCCCATTTTTTGTTCGTCGGTTAAACCTCCTAGTCCATCATTTGGTGCCTTGTGTATAACCTTATCTGGAACACCTAGATATTCTCCTATTTGTAAAACTTCCTCTACTGTAAAATTTCCAATAGGATTGAAATCACTACTACTATCTCCCCACTTCGTAGTATATCCTACCATTCTTTCACATAGATTACCTGTACCAATGACTAAGTAGTTTAAGGTTTGTGCTACCATATATAATGTAGTCATTCGAATTCTAGGTTTACTATTAATAGAGGCTTCTTTTCCAATTTCTTTTGCTAAGTTTGCTTCTTGCATTGCTTTTACAGTTTCTTTTTCAATAGTATCATAAGCCTTTGTAACATCTATTTCTAATAAAGGAATATAGAATTGATTAGCCACTAATTTGGCATCTTCTAAATCTTCTGCTTGCGAATGGCATGGCATAGCTATAGCTAATACTTTATCACTACCTAGTGCTTTTGCAGCTAAGGCCATAACCGTTGCACAATCTTTACCTCCACTGTTTCCTATAACCACTCCCTCTGCTTTAGCTTGTTTTACATAGTCTGCAATCCATTTGGTTATATTTTCTACTTCTTTTTCTAAATTCTTTATCATATTATTCTCCCCTTTCCTGATAAAGGCCATTTCGTTTTATATAATCACACACCCTGTCTGGTGCTAGATAACGTATCTGCTTTCCTTCTTTTATCATACCTCTAACAATAGTTGCACTCATATAATTGGGTGTTCTATTCTTTACTTTTATAAAAGCTTGTTGATTCTCTTTTAAAAAGGCATCTGCTTGTAGTATTTCTTCTAGTTGGTCTTCTCCTCTTTCTAATACCAGAAAGTGATAATGGTTTACTAAGAATTTTGCTTGCTTCCAAGTCTTCAATAATTTTAAATTATCTGTTCCTAATAAAAACCAAATGTCATGTTCTGGATATTGTTTTTGTATTTCTTCTAAAACTTGAAAAGTATAGACTGGCTCTTCTGTTTGCATTTCTATATCTGATAATGTAAATTTTTCATTTCCTGCAATTGCTTGTTCTACCATTTTATAACGGTGAAAATTACTTTCTAAACCAGTTTTATCATATTTAGAATTTACAGGTACAAAAATAACTTTTTGAACTTCAGAATATTCATTTACGACATGTTGTGCTAAAGAAAGATGAGAATATAAAATAGGATTAAAAGAACCTCCATAGACTACGATTACCTTATTCTTTTTCATGGTATCACCCTCTTTTTTGTTATTATCAATTTGTTAATAAGTTTTATTGTTATTATTATATTGATAATATCTTTAAATGTCAACACTTTTTAAGAAAAAAAATAAAAAACGTCAAAAGACGTTTTTCTTTCATAACAGATTTATACATTATTGTAGCGATTCATGATATAATTTTGATTTCTCATAATTTTCTTGTATTTGCTCTCTACTTAAGGCTTGGCTATATAATCTTAAAGTATAAGCATTCATTTTACTATAATGCCACCACCCCTCTCCACTCATAGATGACCTACCGATACAAAAATACTGCAGATTATCCAAATCGTCATGAATAAATGCATCCCATTGTTTTTTATTATAACCTCCTTCATATAAGACTTCTCCATCTCTATAAAAAGTTTGTTTATAATATTCTACTCCATCTTTTATAAAACTATTGCTGGTGTCTAAAGTAATGGTAACATATAATTCTTTATCTGGTGTATAGTCTGTTATTGGATAGTGAATGTTCCATGCATTTCCTTCCGCACTAAAGTCTGACTCTTCATTTATAAACGATGCATTCCACTTAATCATATTTCCTGCAGTTTCAAAGCCAAACCTATATTTAGCTTGTTTGTCTTCTTCCCCATTCCAATAACAAAACATACCTGTATAACTACTCTGTATTGGTTCTTTTTTTTCATTATAACTGTTTCCTTTTTCTATCGTTCCGTAATATTCAAAAGTAAAACCATTTTGTGCTAATGTTTGTTTTTCTTCTGTGTTATTATACTTTAATTTAATATAATCATCTACTCCATCAAAGTGAAAGGCAGATGGTGTAAAACCACTATTATCATCCCAATTAAAGTTTAATAATTCTACATTTTCTCCTAATTGACTATAGTCTCCTTGTTTTAATCGTTCTATATCTACATTTTCTACCACAGAAGGGTCTAAGTTAAAGATTAGTCCTTCTTTTACAGCTAATGCTGTATCATAAGAAATATGATTATAACTTGCATCTGCTAATTCCACTTTTTCACCAGTTTGTGGATTCATTACCCAAGCACTTTTTAAGGTACCATAATCTTCTAAATGAGTACCTTTTTCTACAAAATACCACCCGGTTCCATATTGTTTATGCGTATCTTTTAGAATAATTAAATTCCATCGGCTACCATTTTCTAAATTTTTATCATATAAAGGAATGCCTATTGGCTTTTGCTGTGCATTTTCCTTTAAATTAATAGACAACAAGGCAAGGGAAATAGCTTCTTCTTCACTGGCAACCTCTGTTTTCTTTTTTGCTTCCTTTGCCTGTCCAATGATACCGTTTTCTCCAAAGACCAAATTTAAGCTAACACCTGCTAAAATAATTAATACTATAATTGTAATGACTAATGCAATTAAAGTAACACCTTTTTGTTTTCTATTTTCCTTCATTTTTTCTCCTTTTCCTTTTCTTATGTTTTCCATTTTTTTATTTTTCATACTTTTCTTTTATAATTTTATATTACCTTTTGGTTAATGTCAATATTTTACTTTTTATTTATACTTACTTTATCCTTTTTATTTCTTTTTCACCGTTTTTACATGTTTTTTCTTTTTTTATATATTGATTATATCGTTTTGCGATGTTACCTTTCATTATTTTAAATAACTCTATTGTTTCAAAGTTTGCATAATATTCAAAATAGAGAAAGTATTTCTACTTTCCCTATTGACAACTCTATAATTTTTTATACTTATTGCATTAAAGATTCATGATATAATTTTGATTTCTCATAATTTTCTTGTACTTGCTCTCTACTTAAAGCTTGGCTATACAATCTTAAGGTATAAGCATTCATCTTACTATAATGCCACCTACCTTCATTTCCCATAGAAGACCTACCGATACAAAAATACTGTAGACTATTCAAATCATTATGAAGAAATGCATCCCATTGTTTTTTATTATAACCACCTTCATATAAAATTTCTCCATCTCTATAAAAAGTTTGTTTATAATATTCTACTCCATCTTTTATAAAACTATTGCTGGTGTCTAAAGTAATGGTAACATATAATTCTTTATCTGGTGTATAGTCTGTTATTGGATAGTGAATGTTCCATGCATTTCCTTCCGCACTAAAGTCTGACTCTTCATTTATAAACGATGCATTCCACTTAATCATATTTCCTGCAGTTTCAAAGCCAAACCTATATTTAGCTTGTTTGTCTTCTTCCCCATTCCAATAACAAAACATACCTGTATAACTACTCTGTATTGGTTCTTTTTTTTCATTATAACTGTTTCCTTTTTCTATCGTTCCGTAATATTCAAAAGTAAAACCATTTTGTGCTAATGTTTGTTTTTCTTCTGTGTTATTATACTTTAATTTAATATAATCATCTACTCCATCAAAGTGAAAGGCAGATGGTGTAAAACCACTATTATCATCCCAATTAAAGTTTAATAATTCTACATTTTCTCCTAATTGACTATAGTCTCCTTGTTTTAATCGTTCTATATCTACATTTTCTACCACAGAAGGGTCTAAGTTAAAGATTAGTCCTTCTTTTACAGCTAATGCTGTATCATAAGAAATATGATTATAACTTGCATCTGCTAATTCCACTTTTTCACCAGTTTGTGGATTCATTACCCAAGCACTTTTTAAGGTACCATAATCTTCTAAATGAGTACCTTTTTCTACAAAATACCACCCGGTTCCATATTGTTTATGCGTATCTTTTAGAATAATTAAATTCCATCGGCTACCATTTTCTAAATTTTTATCATATAAAGGAATGCCTATTGGCTTTTGCTGTGCATTTTCCTTTAAATTAATAGACAACAAGGCAAGGGAAATAGCTTCTTCTTCACTGGCAACCTCTGTTTTCTTTTTTGCTTCCTTTGCCTGTCCAATGATACCGTTTTCTCCAAAGACCAAATTTAAGCTAACACCTGCTAAAATAATTAATACTATAATCGTAATGACTAATGCAATAAGCGTAATACCTCTTTCTTTTAATTTTTTATTATGCTTATTTTTTACTATTTTTATCATGATTTCCTCCTTTGTTTTCCCTTTTTGCTAATTGATTGTATCGTTTTTTATAATTTTCTTTAATCCTTTTAGGAAGCTCTATTATTTCAAAGTTTGCATAATATTTTAGAAAAAGAAAAAAGCACATCAGAATTTGAATTTTCTAATGTGCTTTTTATAAATAATAGAATACTATAGAACTTAAAATACAACTAGTGTTACACGTAATCCATCAGCATAACTACTATCCCCTGTAGTACGGTGAAAATGAAAAAGTCCGTTACCTGATTTTGTCCATAAATCACCTCCACGAACCGAAACCGGACCAAACAAACCCATATAATATGAATAATCATTATACCACGATGTACTTCCTATTCCAGTTGTTGATGTCTCACGGATACCATCGCCATAGATTAAGGTATTTTTTTTGTAGTTGTTAGTACTCACTGTGTTTAAGTTTGTATCATTATCAGCAACTTCTGTGTTATCTACACTACTATCAAATGGATATGCAGTTGTATATTTGGTACTTGCCGTTTTTAAGGTATTTGCATCATACGTTATACTTTTTGCAAAAAGAGATAAGTATTCATGTGCATTTGCTATATAAGCAGTAGTTCTCTCTTCTAGTCCACCACTTAAATCATAAATTCCATATATATTCCCTGTACTACTAGCCTTTGTTCCATTTAATTGGTCCCATGTATAAATTCCATCTATTGCAGTATTATTAACCATACTATTAATTTTTTCTATCGTTGTTATTTTTTCCTCTGCATCATTATAGGCGGTTGTACAACCTGTTACCGCATATACACTATCGACACCTCTTTTCCCATCCACATTAATTCTTTTAGAATTTCCACTATTTAAACTAATATTATTAACGCAAATCTCTACATTCTCTAATCCGTATTGACTCTGACTTAAATAGGTAATTGCTCCCCATTCACTATTTTTTATTAAATGGGTGTCACTGCTATTGGTTAAACCATAAATATTTCCATCTTCAGTCATAGCTTTTGCTATGTTAAAGGCATCATTATGGTTTATATAGTTCATACTATATGTAAGTGGTTGGAAAGTTGGATATTTAATAGTTGTCTTTGTAGAACCATAAATACCGTCTAACCAATTACGAGCACTTTCACCCGAATCTACACTTGCCCCTCTTTCTACAGCTTTTACAAAACCCATATTTTGCGAATAAATTGCACTACTTGCTTTTATTGGCGCATCATTGTTTCCGACTGGCATAGCCCGCTTCAAATTTAGTTACCCATATTCCAGTTAGTTCTCTATCCCAACCACCGTTCCTATAATTTATTTTTGTTTCATCTGTAAAGGCTGGATGTACGGTATATCCAGTTGTAGTATCCACAAATTGATTTATACTTGTGCATCTTTTTGCTGTTTGCATTTGACCATTTTTATCATAATAATAGTCACTATCTCCTATTAAAAATACAATATCAAAAGTCTGATTACTGTTATTTACTCTATAGGCATATCTAGGTATCCATACCCACATACTGCCATCTTTGGTTTTTGCATTTGCCCACTTCTTATCTTCGTAATGATACCAATCTGCATCCAAAATAGTGGTAGGTATTACTTCTCCTTTTTCATCATTACTTGGTTCTTTAAATTTTATAGGACTCATCCCTTCTGCTAATCTGGGAGCATTTGGTACATTTTTGGGTATCTTTGCTTGTTCATCACTATACAATTCATTCGTTAGTTTTGCTATTTGTTCTTCCTCTTCATTGACTGCTATTTGTATATTTTCTTTTGCTTGTTTTGTCTTAGTAATTAACCCGCTTTCTCCAACTATCGTACTCAAACTAATGCCAGCTAAAATAATTAAAATAATAATGGTAATCATTAATGCTATTAAAGTAATCCCCTTTTGTTTCATCTTTTCCTTCATTTTTTATTCCTTTCCTTTACAGAGCATATTTATATTTTCTATTACCTTTTATTATAATTTCTTTTTTAGAGATTTTTATTTTTTAACTTTCCTTCACTATTTATAAGTTTGCATAAAAGTGAGGAAGACATTAATGCCTTCCCCACCCACAAAATATGCGCTTAGAACATCAGGTCCTCCGTATTCCATCCGTCGTACAGTTTGCAATCTGGCCGCAACACAAAATACTTTGACGTTTCCTTTTGTGTTTTCCCTTCATTCATACAATCCCTGTCTAAAACAGTGGAAATTCCATCCACAGAATACTGCTGGTAACCATACGGTAATGTAGCGATATGCTTTCCAGATTGAACAATATAGCCTTCCAACTCATCAAAAAATGTTTCCGGCACCTTATTTGCTTCAATCCACCGACTCTGCTCGTTCTCCCCTTGGCTGTAAAGTTTTCTAAAAGTAATCTGATCTGCTCCTAATACTTTTGCCTGCTTGAAAAACTTCGCACATTCCTTTTGTATGTCTACTCCCCATTCGTTTGTATTTATACCCAAGCTTTTTAACATATACTGACTCATATTGAGACTGAGACGTAATGTAAAATCATATTCCTTGGCAATACTACATACCTCTGAAATATTAATTTCTTTACCCTTAGGCATAACCTGAATACGGGCATTCTCAACATCATCGAAGCTAGCTAACGATAATGATAAGACGCTAACACCTACCGTGTTACGTAAGAACCTTGCGTAGTTCCGGTTAAAAGTAACACCGGAGGTCTGAATCTCAATCCAGTTAAATCCGGCTACTCCATTTTGCGGTAACGCGTACTGATTCATCAATGCTAATATCTGCAAGAAGTGCCTGTTTTGCAAAGGTTCTATATCACCTGTTATCATCATGATATTAGCATCATTCTCCTTTGCATATACCATTTTTTTGATATAATCCTTAAAATACAAATCAAAAAATGGTAAATTTTCATCCATCTGATTTTTATACTCCGATGGATGCATTCCTACGACACAGAATTTACAGTTATTAATACACTGTACTCCCGGCACGCAAATGCTTAAACTTTGAGCATTCCGTTTCATATTTTGTACCTCCTTTTATTTTATGAGTCAAGCTCATAAAATAATTATATCATAGTTACCATAATTTATCAATTCTATTATTTTGTTAAAATATAAAATTTTTTTATAAAAATGCAACAAAATGCCATTTTAAATTGTCTATATAGTAAAGTACAAAAAAAGGAGGAAAAAAAGATGAAAAAGAGAACATGTATAATAGGAGGTATTGTTATTTTATCCGTCATATTGGCTATTATCCTCGTAAATAATATCCAAAAAACTACACCTGCTAGTTCAGGCCAAACACAAATTGCCAATCCTTTTGTAGAATGTGCTTCTATTGAAAAAGGGATGGAACTATCTGGCGTTACTATAAAAAAACTACCTACTTTATTAGAACACTATTCTTTATCTTCTGTATATGCTATGCAAAATAAATTAATTGAACTACGTTTTACAAATGAAAATAGCAAAATAACCATTCGTAAATCTAAAGGTATAGAAGATAACAGCGGAGATTATAGTATATACCCACAAAAAAATGCCATCGTTCTACAAGACTTACAAATTACCACAAAAGGTAATAAAGACTTAATTCACACAGCTATTTGGCATCAAGGTAATTACAGTTTTTCAATTACCACCACACTTACTGCTTTAACACAAGATGAACTGATACAAATTATAAATACTTTATAAACAAGATAGGAGAAAAAATGGAATACCAATTACATTTAATTAATGGATTTATGATACTTTCCAACCTAAGAAGAAAATTACAGAACACTTTCTTTACTAATTTTCTTCCTAAAGAGGATAAACAAGGAAAGTCCATTGACTTTCAGAAAGCTCTATTTACTAAGAAAACAGAAGATATTTTAGACCAATATGGCAATACTATTTTACGACTTGCCTATTCCTACTTGCATAATCTATACGATGCAGAAGAAGTTGTACAAGAAGTGTTAATAAAATATTTAAAATATCATCCCTCATTTGAAAATGCAGCAGTTGAAAAAGCATGGCTTATGCGTGTAACTATTAATATTAGTAAAAATCTAATAAAATTTAATAAAATACGAACATATATAGACCTAGAAGACAGTCCTGTAATTTGTGAAGATGAAAACCTTACCTTTGTATGGGAAGCTGTAAAAAATCTACCAATAAAATATCGTGAAGTAATTCATTTATTTTATCACGAAGGGTATTCTACAAAAGAAATGTCCATGCTACTACATAAAAAGGAAGCAACCATTCGTTCCTTATTGTATAGAGGCAGACAATTATTAAAAGAAGAGTTAAAGGAGGGATATGACTTTGAAATATAATGATTACTTAACCCATATTAAAATCACTCCACCAATGAAAAATAGAATTTTACAAAATGTTACAGAAAAGATGGAAGAAAAACAAAAGCATACATGGATACGCCCTAAAACACTAATTTCTATAGCAGCTACTTTTGCAATAGTCCTTTTCAGTAGCTTACTATTACCTAGTTTCCTCTTGTCCAGTAAAACGCCTTTCCCTGATAACACACTGTCAGTCATTCCTAAAATCACTAAATACAAAAACAAACAAGCTTTATCAGAAGCAGTTGGATTTGATATGAAAGCAGTAATACAAATTCCATTTACTATTGAATCCATCCATTACACCTCTTATTGGAATGAACTAGGCGAAATTGTGTATACTGGCATAGAAAATCAACTAACCTTTAGAATGACACCAAAAAGTGATGACCCAAGTGGAGATTATACCGTTTATAGTATGCAAGAAGAAACTTTTGTCCAAAATACAAAAGTAACACTAAGGGGTAATCATGATTTATTCTATAGTGCTTTATGGAAAAAAGAAGGTTTTTCTTATTCTATTAAAGTAGAAAATGGCATTGCTAAGCAGGACTTACTAACAATTATCTCCTCTGTTACTTAAATAAAAAGGCCATTACCATACTCCCTATATAGAAAAATACACTTACTTTTGTAAATGATAACAAAAGTAAGTGTATTTTCTTTTTTCCTATATTAGTCTATTTTTTCAAACATATCTTTTCCTACACCACATAATGGGCAAGTCCAATCGTCTGGAATATCTTCAAATTTTGTTCCTGGTGCAATTCCACTATCTGGGTCACCAATTTCTGGGTCATAAATATAACCACATGCCATACATTTATACATACCTTTTTCACCTTCCTTCAATTTAAAAAATTCTTTATATCCTATGCATACAACAGCAATCACCATTAATGCAAATGATAAAGCTTTCCAAATATCACTTTCAAATAAGATAATAGCAAACATACCACAAGCCACGCTTATACCATATAATAAAAGTACCGCTTCTTTTTGTGTAAGTCCTTTGGCAATTAACTTATGGTGTAAATGTCCTTTATCTGCTTGCAATACCGCTTTTAGTGACTTTCCCTTTATAATTCTTCTAATAATTGCTGCCATCGTATCAAAAATAGGTAGACCAAGAACAATAATCGGTAAAACAACCACAAATGCTGTAGCCGTTTTAGCAATACCTAAAATAGAGACTATTGCCAAGGCAAATCCTATAAAATTAGAACCAATATCGCCAATAAACGTTTTCGCTGGACTAAAGTTAAATGGTAAAAATCCTGCTAAAGCCCCTACTAAAGCTGTAATTATAATAATGGCAATTAATGGTGAACCATTTAAGGAAAAGATAATCAGCAATGAGACACAAGATATAATTGCAATTCCCGTTGAAAGTCCATCTAATCCATCTATTAAATTAATGGCATTTGTAATTCCAATAATCCAACCCATTGTTAGAATAATAGAAAACAAATTACTAAGTACAATATTTCCCTCTAAAAATGGCAATGTAAAATTATCAATTCTAACACCACAAGCCACTACAACACCGGCCGCTAATATTTGTCCTGTTAATTTGGTTAATGGATGAATTCCTTTGATATCATCAAAAAAACAAAAAATACTTAATATGAAGATACCTAAGAAAAATCCAAGTAATTTTAAAGCATAATTTTCTGGGCCAAATATATTCAAATTACCTTCTATGGAAGAAGTAATTATCAAATAAACCGTAGATAACAGGAACCCAACAATAATAGCCGGTCCACCAAATTTAGGCATTGGTTTTTTATGCATTCTTCTTTCATCTTTGGGTACATCTACAGCACCTATCTTTCTAGCAATTTTAATCGTATAGGGTGTTAGAATAAACGCTGTAATAAAAGCTAATAAGAATGCAATTGCAATATCTCCCCACATAGGCTTCCCTCCTATGTTCCTTACTATACCATAAACTGCTTTATATTACAATATTTTCTATGTAAATTTTCTTTTCTTAAATTTGGCTTTTATATAGTTCCTATTTCCTACGTTTCTTTCATAAATTTCCCATCTTGCTATTTTTTTATAATGCTTAAAATATCCCCTCTTCCTGCTTCATATATATATCACACAAATAGTTCATTCCTGTTAAAAAATGTTTTCTGATAAGTAATTGTCTTTCATCTCTTAATTCTTTTATATAAGTATTAAAATACGCCTTTAACCTATTATTTAAAACAAGGACATCTACACTAATTCCTCCATTTTCTAATGGTTCAATTAAATTAGGACAATCACATGTTAACCTACTTTCATTTTCTGTAGAACCAAAGTGAAGAATTCCACATCTTATGTCCTTGTAAAATTTCATAGAGAATTCTTTTGCATTTTCTCCAAATATAAAGAATTCCTCTAAAAACTCTACAAATCTATTTTGGTTCTCTTTGTAATATACAGGTCTTGTATAAAGTTTATTATCCAATACTCTTTTTTCTGTAAGATACTG
>CATZDQ010000024.1 GCA_958417695.1 uncultured Clostridiaceae bacterium
ACCTTCTCCAAGAAATATCATATACCAGTTTATGCTAATACAGAAACATGGAATGCTATGCCTCTTCAAACGGAAAAAATTGAAATAGAAAACAGAAAAGAATTCTTATTTTCTACTTTTCATATTGGTGATTTTGAAATCTTACCATTTTCGATTCCCCACGATGCAGCAAATCCTTGTGGTTTTAATATCACCTATAAAAATAAGAAAATTAGTATTGCTACTGACATTGGACATATGAATGAACAAATTATAAAACATTTAACCAATAGTTGCTTTATTTTATTAGAAGCTAATTATGACCCAGAAATTTTAAAATGTTCTTCCTATCCTTATCCTTTAAAACAACGTATTTCTGGTCCTAATGGACATTTGTCGAATGATATGGCAGGAAAAACGATTTCTTATTTACTAAATTCTGGTTTACAGCAAGTAATGCTTGGGCATTTAAGTAAGGAGAATAACTTTCCAGAACTAGCTTATAAAACAGTAGTAGAACAATTGATGGAAAACCATTTAAGTGAAAATTCTATTCATTTAAGTGTTGCAAATCGTTATGTAACTAGTCCTGTAATTAACGTTAGTTAGAAAGGCTTATTTTATGATACATATTGATATTGTTTGTGTGGGAAAATTGAAAGAAACTTATTTAAAAGATGCTATTTGGGAATATTCTAAAAGACTGTCCAAATATTGCCAATTACAAATTATAGAATTACCAGATGAGAAAGTACCTACTACTTTAAATGCTTCTATTATTAAAGACATAAAACAAAAAGAATCTACACAAATTTTAGAACATATAAAAAAGGACAGCTATATAATTGCTTTAGATTTAAAGGGTAAATCTTATACTTCTGAACAATTTTCGGAAAAATTAACTTTTATACCTCTGACACACAGTCGTATTACTTTTATAATAGGTGGTACACTGGGTATGACAGAAGATTTATTATCTGTTTGCAATGAAAGTATTTGTTTTTCTAAAATGACATTTCCACATCAGTTGATACGCATTTTTTTGCTAGAACAACTATTTAGAGGTTTTAAGATTGCTAATCACGAAACTTATCATCACTAGAATTTATATATGAGGATTTTGTAGAGGGAAGGGGCTTATAAATTAAAATTTTAGGTTAACATTTGGCCTTAGGGGGGCTAAAAAACAATCGCCTAATCTTTTTTGTTCCCTCTACAAAAATAATAACGTAATGAAAATCTATTTTTATAGATTTTTTTATTTTGTAATTATTTTCAGAATTTTTCTGGCTAATATTTTTTCTAAGATTTTTCTATTGAAATAATACATAGAACAAAATAAAAAGATTTTAAATAACATTTGAATTTACTTCCTTGAAAAAACTGTATACATAATACTATGATTTTTCTAATTTGTCAACAAAAACTTTACGACAAAAATCCCCATATTACTACAGAAGCTAGCATTCCAACTATATCTCCTATTAGAGCAGCCACTAATACAAATCTAATTTTTTTAATTCCCACACAGCTTGTATAGATAGCAATTGTATAAAAAGTTGTCTCTGTAGACCCCATAATGGTAGAGGCAATTAGCCCTATTTGCGAATCTACCCCAAATTTAGTCATAATATCTGTAGCAACTGCTGTTGATGCACTACCTGAAATTGGTCTTACCATTGCTAGAGGCATAATCTGACTTGGAATATGTAGCAAATTCGTAATTGGTTCTATACACTTAATTATTGCATCTAATACGCCTGAACTTCTTAATGCGCCTATTGCCACAAAAAGTGCTATCAAAGTAGGAAACAGTTTCCATACAATTTCTATTCCTTCTTTTGCTCCATCTATAAACGTATCAAATACTTTTTGTTTTTCTAGTACTCCATAGCTGATAATTAATAAAATAATTCCTGGAATAGCTATAGAAGAAATATAATTTGCTATATTCATTATCTTCTTTCCCTTCTTTTACTTTTATTTATAAAAATCTTAGTAACACATACAGCGGCTATAGCCGCTGCTATAGTTGCTCCCCATACGGGTAGAATGATTTTTGAAGGATTACTAGAATTTAGTGAAGCCCTAATGGCAATAACTGTTGTAGGAATTAATTGTAGAGAAGCTGTATTTAAAACAATAAACATTGCCATAGAATTAGAGACTGTGTCTTTTTTTAAGTTTTCCTCTTGCATTGTTTTCATTGCTTTTAATCCTAATGGTGTTGCTGCATTTCCTAATCCTAAAAGATTAGCTATCATATTCATAGTAATTTCTTGTTTTGCTTTTTCGTTATTCTTTATTTCTGGAAATAAAAAATGTATCAATGGTCTTAATATTTTTGTTAATCTTGTAATTAAACTAGTCTTTTGTGCTATCTGCATAATACCATTCCATAAACAAATAGTTCCTAAGAAAGTAATCGATAACTGAACCGCACTAGCTGTAGAATCAAAAATAGATTGATTCATTTGTTCTACATTACCTGTAAAAATTCCATAAATAAAAGATATTATAATAAAAATTGGCCATATTTTATTTAACATGCTTCTCCCTCTTTTCTTTATTAGTATTCTATTCCGGTTTTTTTCCACTTATGTATGGTTTTGCTTCCTGTTTTTCCAGAAATTGTCGAAAAATAATTATGCTATTTGCTTTCTTTTTATTGCCTTTTTACAGAAATTGTGTTATTATGTTTATAGAATATTTTGTCGAAAAATGACGGATAAAGGAGGATATTGTAATGAAGTCAACTGGAATCATAAGAAAAGTCGATGAGTTGGGTAGAGTAGTTATTCCAATAGAAATAAGAAATCAATTTCAAATAGCAGAAAAAGATCCTATTGAAATATATGTAGATGGTTCTTCAATTATTTTAAAAAAGTATGAGAAGTCTTGTCTTTTTTGCGGTAATACAAAAAAACTTGTTGATTATAAAGGAAAATTAATCTGTAGTAAATGTTTAAAACAACTAAGTGATATAAATGATAAACAGGAATAAAAAAACAAGTAGGTTAAACCTACTTATTTTTTTATTGTTTAATAAATTTTTGATATATTTCATTTTTGTTAACACCTTTTTGCCTAGCTATTTTCTTTATAATTTCCTTTTTAGAAATTCCCTGTGCCTGATACTGTTCATATAAACTTTCTATTGGTAAATCATCATCATCTTCTTTATCTTCTATAGCATTGCCTTGTATTAGTATAATATGTTCTCCTTTTGGTTCTATATAACTTTCTAGTATCTCTGATATCGTCCCTCTTCTAAATTCTTCATGAATTTTTGTTAATTCTCTTGCCACTACAATTTCTCTATTTCCTAATATTCTTTTCATTTCTTCTAATGTGTTTCTTAGTTTATGGGGTGCTTCATATAAAATAACCGTTTTATTTTCTTTTCTTATTTGTTCTAATTTTTCTTTTTTTAATTTTTTATTAACCGATAAAAATCCATAAAAGCAGAATTCTCTTGTATCAAGTCCAGAAGCAATTAATGCATTAACAAATGCACAAGCTCCTGGAATAGGAATAACCTCTATTTCTTCTTTTAAAGCTTCTCTAACAATTTGTTCCCCTGGGTCGCAAATAATAGGCGTTCCTGCATCTGATACAACGGCTATATTTTGTCCTTCTTTTAATTTCTCCAATAAAAAATCAGCCTTTACTTCTTCGTTATGTCTATGATAACTATATAATGGTTTTGAGATTTCATAATAGTTTAATAATTTTAAAGTATGCCTTGTATCCTCAGCTGCTATTAAATCTACTTCTCTTAAGATGCGTAAAGCTCTTAAAGTAATATCTTCTAAGTTTCCTATTGGTGTTGCTACTAAATATAATTTTCCGTTCATTTTCTCTCCTTTTATACTTTATGATATATTTCTAATACTTCTTGCGTATATTCCCCATTATCTTTATAGATATATAACGGTTCTCTTACTTTTAAAAAAGGTTTTCCATTTTTTATTGCCTTTATTAATACTAAAACTGGTTTTTCTCCTACTTTAGAATGTATGAATCTAATTTCCTTAGGCTCTATTTTAGATTTTCGCATTTCTGATATAATATCCACTAATCTTTCAGTCCTATGTATCATATAAAAAGAACCTTTATCTTTTAACATTTTAAAACTAATTTCTATAAAATCATTTAAATTTGCCTCTATTTCATGTCTCGCTATTTTTTTTATTTCACATTCATTAATAATTCCTGTATTTAATTTTTTATAAGGTGGATTCGTAATAATAGCATCAAAACTTTCTCTTTTTAAATACTTTTCTAATTCCTTTATATTGGCATTGATTATTTCTATTTTTTCTTCTAAATGATTTAAACTTACACTTCTATTTGCCATATCTGCAACTACCTTTTGCACTTCTATTCCATAAATCTTTTTTAATTTTGTTTTAGCCGTTAATAAAATACTTAAAATACCAGTTCCTGTTCCTAAATCAATTACTTCTGCGTTGTTTTTTATATCTTTAGCAAAATCAGATAATAAAATACTATCTATACCAAAACAAAAACCCTCCTTATTTTGTATGATTTTTAATCCTTTATATTCTAAATCATCTATTCTTTCATTCTCTTTTAAGTTTTCCATTATTTTTTCAACCTTTTCTTCTTTTTTACATATTATATATTAAATTAATAAAATAGGGAATATTTTATTAAAATTTTATATAGGAGTTGCCTATGAATATAAATGGTTTCCAAAAAAATAAATTTAATAATAATTATAAGATATGTTGTCATTCTAATAATTATAAAAATAACAACTGTCATTCTCCTTGCAATACTTCTCCTTTTGATTCTCTTTTTCAAGTAGAAAATTTTCTATGTAATTTTCGAAAAGCTATAAAATGTATTAATTTATATAAATTTTTTAAATAAATAAAATAAATCTTTTAAAGATTTATTTTATTATTTTTTATTATTTTATTTTTTATTATTTTGTTTTTTATATTAAATTTTATATTTTTAGTAAAATATTTTTTTACTTATTTATTAGATTTTCTTTCATTTTTTATTAATTTTTATATTATTTTTTAGTTTGTCTCTTTGTTTATTCGTTTTTTATTATTTTTATTAATTAGCTGATTTTTTAAATTATGTAATCTGATTTTATACTCCTTTTCTTTTGCTCTTTTTCCTTCATTCCGAAGAATCTTTTTTGATTTCATTATTATTTTTTCTTTCTTATACATCTGTTTTTTTCACAATATTATTTTATATTTTCTTGTATTTTTCTACTTTTTTATTGTCTTTTTGTAATTTATTCAATTATTTTTATTTGTTATTTTATATTCCATTTTTTTATTCTTTAACGACTATATTTTTTTATTTATTATTTTATATTTTTTACTATTTAATTTATTATTTTTTTATTTTCTTGTAAATATTTTTTTAAAATTTATTTTTTCATCTTTAAATGCTTTATTTTCTTCTCCATTTATTTTTATTTTTACGCCATTAATTTCTGTTAATTCTGTTACTGTATTTACAATTGATTTTATGGTTATATTTTCTTCCTCTTCTCCACCAATCGAATGATTTATAAATTCTTCAGAAAAATCAATAATTAAATTTTCTCCCTGTTTTTCTACTTTATTAATTTTAGTTCCTTCTGGAATTGTTTTTTCTAATTTCTCATTTTTTGGTCCTTTTATTAACATTTCTAAAATTTCTGTATATGGATTTTCTAATAACTGTTTTACATCAATTAATCGTGCTTCTGGTACTACCTCTTTCCCATTTTTAAAATATAAAGAAACCATCGTCTGTCTCATTTGTTCTTCTGAAATTTCTTCTTCTGGAACATATTCTGTAATTTCTTCTGCTTTAGGATACCATACAAAAAAATAAATACTAGCACCTATTGCAATAATTACTAAAATAATTATAAAGATAATGATAAATTTTTTTAAATCCACTTTCTTTTCCCCCTTTTTTTATTTAATAATAGCTATGTTAGACAAGTTTACTTTAGAACTATAGCTTTTACTTTTTTTAATGTCCTATATATAAAATTGCTATCATTTTCCAACTACAACTTGTACTAAAAAGTTTGACAAAATACCCATTTGCGTATACAATTATAGTGATTTAGTATGATTTTTTTCTATACTATTTCTGATGAAAGGAGCTTACTTATATGAGCAAATTATTACATATTGGTTTAGATGTTGGTTCTACAACAGTTAAAATTGCTGTTATGGATGAAGATTTAAACACCATATATACAGATTATCAAAGACATTTTTCAGATACGAAAAATACAATCTGTCATGTCTTAGAAGATTTAATAAAACAATATCCTGATGCAGAATTTACAATTGCTTTGACTGGCTCGGGTGCTATGTCTGCTGCCAAATTTTTAGACTTACCTTTTATTCAAGAGGTAGTTTCTTGTAAACGTGCCGTTGAAAAATATATTCCTCAAACAGATGTGGTTATTGAACTTGGTGGTGAGGATGCTAAAATTATTTATTTTGATAAATTTATTGAACAAAGAATGAATGGAACATGTGCAGGTGGTACAGGTGCTTTTATTGATCAAATGGCTTCTCTTTTAAACACGGATACAACTGGTCTTAACGAACTTTCTAAAAATCACAAAATGATTTACCCTATTGCTTCTCGCTGTGGTGTTTTTGCAAAAACAGATATTCAACCTTTACTAAATGAAGGGGCCGCTAAAGAAGACATTGCTGCTTCTATTTTCCAAGCAGTAGTTAATCAAACAATTAGTGGACTTGCTTGTGGTAGACCAATTCGTGGTTCTGTAGCTTTTTTAGGAGGACCTTTAAACTATTTGTCTGAATTAAGACAAAGATTTATTGAGACCTTAAATTTAACACCAGAGCATATTATTATACCTAATGAGGCTCACCTTTTAGTTGCTAAGGGCGCTGCTTTGGATTCTTTAACCGCTCATCCTGTATCTGTTCAAAAATTACAAAGTAAAATAGATGTTTTAAAGCAATCTCATGATGATACTACGAATCCTTTGTCCCCTTTATTTTCTATTGATGCAGATTATGAAGAATTTAAACAAAGACATGAACAAGACAAAGTAAAAAGAGGAGATTTATCTTCTTATCAAGGAGATATTTTTGTTGGAATTGATGCAGGTTCTACAACAACGAAATTAGTAGTAATTGATAATGAAGGAAAATTATTATATTCACTTTATGGAAGCAACGAAGGAAATCCACTTCAAAGTGTTATTAAAATGTTAAAAAATATGTATAGTATTCTTCCTGAGAAAACGTCTATTCGTTATAGTGGCGTTACAGGTTATGGTGAGAAATTAATTCAAACTGCTTTAAACGTAGATTTGAATGAAATAGAAACCATTGCACATTATACTGCCGCTAAAGAATTTATGCCAAATGTTACTAGTATCGTAGATATTGGTGGACAAGATATGAAATATATCAAAATGAAAAAGGGTGTCATCGATAATATCATGTTAAATGAGGCTTGTTCTTCTGGTTGTGGTTCTTTTATAGAAACTTTTGCTAAAAGTTTAAATCTTTCTATAGAAGAGTTTGTAAATGCTGCTATTGAAGCTAGAAGGCCTGTTGATTTAGGATCTAGATGTACAGTTTTTATGAATTCTAAAATTAAACAAGCACAAAAAGAAGGCTATAGTGTAGGTGATATTTCTGCAGGACTTTCTTATTCTGTTATTAAAAATGCCATTCAAAAAGTTATGAAAGTCAGAGATGTTAAAACACTAGGTGCACATATTGTTGTACAAGGTGGTACTTTCTATAATGATGCTGTTTTAAGAGCTTTTGAACTGATTGTAGGAAGAAATGTTATAAGACCAGATATTGCAGGACTTATGGGAGCATATGGTGCAGCATTACTTGCTAAAGAACAATATGAGGCTAACCTAGATATGGAATATCATTCTACTTTATTAAAATTAGAAGCATTAGATAAATTACAAATTGAAACTTCTCATGTTCGTTGTAATGGCTGTGAAAATCATTGTTTACTAACCATCAATAAATTTAGTAATGGTAGTAAATATATTTCTGGTAATCGTTGTGAAAAAGGCGCTGGTAACTTATCTGAGAAAAAAGACCTTCCTAATATTATGAAATATAAATATGAACGACTATTTAGTTATAAGCCATTAGATGAAAAGAATGCACCAAGAGGTACAATTGGTATCCCTAGAGTCTTGAATATGTATGAGGATTATCCATTCTGGTTCACTTTTTTAACAAACTTAGGCTTTCGTGTTATCATCTCTGAAAAAAGTAACCGTAAAACTTATGAAAAAGGAATAGAATCTATGCCCTCAGAATCCGTTTGCTTTCCAGCAAAGCTTTCTCATGGACATATTATTGGTTTAATTAACCAAGGTATTAAAACCATATTCTATCCTTGTGTACCCTATTCTAGAAAGGAATACGTTAAAGCAGATAACCATTATAACTGTCCTATTGTTATTTCCTATTCGGAAGTATTAAAAAATAATGTGGAAGAATTAAAAGATAAACAAATAAAATTCTTAAATCCTTTTCTACCTTTTGATGCAAAACCTTTAGCAGAAGCCATTTTAGATTTACCAGAATTTGAAGAATATCATTTTAATAAAAAGGAATTATTAGAGGCTGCTAATAAAGCAGAAGAAGAATATCAACATTACAAAAACGACATCCGTAAGAAAGGTGAGGAAGTATTAGCGTATGTTAACCAAAATGATTTACATGGCATTGTATTAGCAGGAAGACCATATCATACTGACCCAGAAGTTAATCATGGTATTGATACTTTAATTACTAGTTTAGGGTTATGTGTATTAACAGAAGACAGTATTTCACATCTTTCCGAAGCCAAAAGGCCATTAAGAGTAGTTGACCAATGGGTATACCATGCTAGATTATATGCAGCAGCAGATTTTGTTGGTAAACAAGATAATTTAGAATTAGTACAACTAAACTCTTTTGGATGTGGTGTTGATGCAGTTACTACCGATCAAGTAGAAGAAATCTTATCTAGTTACGGAAAAATGTATACTTTAATTAAAATAGATGAAATTAACAATTTAGGTGCTGTACGTATCCGTATTCGTTCTTTATTAGCTAGTATGAAAAAGCGCAAAAATATGAAACAATTTTCTAATTTATCTGGCGATTATGAATGTACTAAAAAAGTTTTTACAAAAGACATGAAAAAAGATTATACCATATTAATTCCACAGATGGCACCAATTCACTTTGAATTGTTAGAAGCAGCCGTAAGGTGTGCTGGCTTTCAGGTAGAATTACTAAGAAACTGTACAGAGCATACTGTAGAAACTGGATTGAAATATGTAAATAATGATGCTTGCTATCCATCTATCTTAACAACAGGTCAAATGATTGAAGCTTTACAATCTGGTAAATACGATTTAAATAAAACAGCTTTAATTATGTCACAAACAGGTGGCGGATGTAGAGCAACAAATTATATTGGATTTATTAGAAAAGCATTAAAAGATTCAGGTTTTGAAAATATTCCTGTTATTTCCTTCAACGTTGTTGGAATGGAGAAAATGCCTGGATTTAAAATTACTATTCCTTTAATGGAAAGATTGCTAAAAATGGTAGTATACGCAGATTTATTACAAAAAATGCTTATGAAGAATAGAGCATATGAAGTTCATAAAGGTGAATCTCAAGAATTATTTAATACTTGGATGGAAAAATGTAAAAAATTACTAGAGAAGTCTACCATGAAGGAATTCAAGCAAAGTATATATGATATGGTAAATGATTTTGAAAATATCCAACTAGATACATCTATTCAAAGACCAAAGGTAGGCATTGTTGGTGAAGTTCTTATTAAATATCATCCTTTTGGCAATAATTTTGTAGCTGACAAGTTAGAGCAAGAAGGCGCAGAAGTTATTCTTCCTGATTTTATGGGTTTTGTCAAATTTATTGCTACTCATAAAATTACTTTTAATCAATTAATTAAAACCGATAAAGTAAAAGCAAAAGTATTTAAAACAGCTATAAAACTAATTGATATCTTAGAAAAAGATGAAAAAATAGCCTTGGAAAATTCTAAAAAAGGATATTTACCACCTTGTAACATCTGGGAATTAGAAGATAAAGTAAAAAATATTTTATCTATTGGAAATCAAACAGGTGAAGGTTGGTTTCTAACAGCAGAAATGGTAGAGTATATTGAACACGGTATTCCTAACATTGTATGTGTACAGCCATTTGCATGTCTTCCTAATCATGTTGTTGGAAAAGGTGTTATTAAAACGATTCGTGGCCAGTATCCAGAAGCTAATATTTCTCCAATTGATTATGACCCTGGCGCTAGTGAAGCAAATCAAACTAACAGAATTAAATTATTAATGACTGTTGCAAAAGATAATTTAATACAATCACAAAAATCTAAAATAGCAACTGAAAAGGAAAATGAAAATGCTTCAGAAGTCATAGAGGTTACAGATAAAAAATAAAGAGGTAAATCCTCTTTATTTTTTTATGCACTCATTATATAACTTCATTCCATCTTTTATACCTTCTTTATAGTATATCTCTGAATAAAAAGAAATTTTTATTGCATAGTCCTCTATCCATTTTTCTATTTTCTCTATAATTTCTTTTTGTTCCTCTTCTTTTATGCATTTTATCATTTCTATAATTTCTTCAATTCGTATATGACTTAATTTATTCTCTAATTCTTCGTCTTCTATTTTTCTAATTCTTTCTTCCATTTCATATTGTTTTGCTTCAAATAATTTTTCTAATATTGATTTTTTCTCATTATCTTCCACTTTTTTCACCCCCCCTATTTCTATTATACCAATAATTTATTAATTTAAATATATTTTATGTTGATTTTGAATATCTACTTTCTTTTTATGATTTTACATTTTTTGTAATTTATATCCTTATAATCAGTATTTATCAACATTTTATGATATACTATGTATGTAGTTATATGCTTTTAGTATATTTTATATCTAATCATTTAGCATATTATTTATTTTTATTATTGGATATATAATTTTCATATATTAATAAAGGGTGATTTTGTGAAAGATAATTTAACAATAGGTACTAGGATACGTTCTATAAGAGAAAATTTAAATTTAAATAGAGACAAATTCTCAGAAATGATAGATATTTCTGAAGCATTTTTAGGTCAAATTGAACGTGGTGAACGTTCATTGAGTTTACGCACTTTAATGTCTATTTCTGAAACAACTGGTTATTCTACAGATTTTATATTATTTGGAAATAATGATGAAAATGCTATGAACCAAAAAATAAATAAATTATTAAATAAGAGTTCTGAAAAAGATTTATTTTTTATTTATAATATTGTCAGAACAGCCTTATCTTATTCAAAAGAATTAAAAAATAAAAACAATGATTAATTTATAATCATTGTTTTTTTAAGTTCTCTCATTTTAGCTTTCATTTCTATGTATCCCAAATTATATAAATAATCTATTTTCTTTTTATCTAATAAATGAATATTCTTTGTTTCTATTTTTACTAAAAAATCTGCATCTTTTAATTCGTAAGTGCTTAATTCATGACATAAAATATCAATAGATGTGCTAACAATATCTATTACATTAAAATTTTCTTTTTCTTGTATATCATTTTGAAAAACAACAGAAATAGTTTTATCTACTCCAAATTCTTTTAATTCTTTCCAAGGTACATTTTCTCTAATTCCTCCATCTATTAAATAAATATCCTTCCATTTCATAGGTGAAAATACACCTGGAAAACTACAACTAGCTCTAACAGCTTTTCCGATATTCATATCTTGTATATAGACCATCTGATCAGAATAGGTTTCTCTATTTTTTATAGAAGAAAAAATATATACTTTTCCATCACACAAACTGACACTTGGAATTAGTAATTTTTTTTCAATTTGATTTATATTGGTAATTCCTTTTTTACCACATTCTTTATTCACTAACTTTTCTATTTTTTTACCTGAATTTAATCCTGTGAAAATAAATTTTCTTTTTTTAAAAATATTAATAATAAACCTAATAAAATTTGTAAAATCAATATAATTAATTCTACTATTATATTTTTTAAAGATTTCATAAATCTCATCTGATTTTAAACCAATAGCATATAATGTAGCAATAATACTACCAGATGAAGTTCCAGAAATATATTCGAATTTTATATTTTCTTCTTCTAAAGCTTTTAACACACCAATATGTGCTGCACCCTTTATTCCGCCACCAGAAAAACAAATGCCTAATTTCATTTTATCACCTATTCTATTATATTTTATATTTTTTGATATATTACTATTTATTTTATATTACTATTATTTTAAATATTTTATATTATTTATATTTTTTTCTATTTTAAATCATATTTATTCTACATTTTGCCTTTTTATTTGTTATTTTTCATAAAATTTACTTTATTTCTTTTATTCTAATTTTCAACATTATGTATCCTCTTTTATGTCCTATAATTTCTTTAACTATTTCTTATTTCCGATAGCTTTCTACCATCTTCTTACTCTATTATATTTATCCTTATTTCTTATGTTTATTAATTCTATCTTTTATTTAATAATTAATTTATATTTTAATTATTATTTACTTTTAATTAATTATTTATATTTTATTTATTATTTATATTTAATTAATTATTTA
>CATZDQ010000025.1 GCA_958417695.1 uncultured Clostridiaceae bacterium
TGTATGCTATTCTTTCTAGTTTATCTGGCATTCCGATTAATCAATCCATTGCTGTTACAGGTTCGGTTAACCAAAAAGGTGAAATTCAACCAATCGGTGGTGTGAATGATAAAATTGAAGGTTTCTTCCAAGTATGTAAAATGCGTGGTTTAGATGGTTCTCATGGTGTTATGATTCCTGTACAAAATATCAACAATTTAAGTTTATCTGAAGAAATTGTAGAAGCTGTCAAACATAAACAATTTCATGTTTATGCTGTTTCAACAATTGAAGAAGGTATCGAACTTTTAACAGGTGTTCCTGCTGGTAAGAAAGATGCACAAGGTAGATTTCCAGCTGGTAGTATTAATGCTTTAGCTTATGAGAAATTGAAAAAATATGCACAGATTCGTAAACAAGATTAATCCAAAAAATTTAACATATTTATATATATGTTAACAAGCCAAGAAGACATTTCTTCTTGGCTTTTTTAAAAGAATATTGTTAAGATGATAGCAAGAATTGTATAGATGCCTACTTTGGATATACTATTAAAAAATAATATAAACAAAGTAGTTGGAATACCGATTTCATTCATCTTCCCATAGGACTCTACTAATGCTTCTATTTGCTGATTCGTAATGTTGGTGTTTTGCTTACTATATTCTACCATATAGGTTTTTGCTAGAAATTTTGCCTTTGTCATAGCATCTGTTTCTAAATAACTTCTAACTATATAATAAATACAACTTAATCCTATTAGAATTATAATTTGTAAATTATAATTGTGGAATACACCTATCATGGTTAAAAGGATAGAAAGGACAAAATATAATAAATAGATATTAGAATAGATAAAATTAAATAGTAACATCTTTCTATTTTGTATAGAATGTAAACATTCATGTGCAATTGTTTGAATTCTAGTATAAGACTCTTTTATATTAGCTATCCATATCGTATCGGTTACAGCTATATATAGACTAGCTTGCCTGTCTGGATTCTCATTTTCTTTCATATTTACTTTTTCATTACCTAACATTTTTAAAATGCTTTGACAGATTTCTTTATTTTCTGGAAACTGATTAGCAATTTTATCTAATTCTTCATTTTCCACTATTTCTTTGATTGTTTTTGTATTGGTTCTAAATAATCCAGCTAATATTATTGTCATCACGATTTCTCCTATTAAAATACCCACCAATTCCATTTTTTTCTTTTCCCCTTTCTTTTTTTTTGCATTTTTATATTCTTTAATAGAAAACGAGTATAAGCATGTTTTATAAACATCCCTATACTCGACAATATTGTTTATTATTTATTTTCTATAATACATCCTGTACAGATTCTGCAATAATTTTATTGACATCTGCTAGCATCACATTGAATTTTACTTCTAAATCGAAATATTCTTTAATTTCCTTATTTTGAATTAAAATGGTATACATCTCTTGTAATTTTTGATTTTTTTCTTGTGCTACCTCCTCGCCTTTCATGGCAAGAACTTGTATATCATATCTTAATTTCTCAAAATCATCGATTTTTTGTTTAAATTCTGCATTCGCCTCTATGGATTCTTTTATTTTCTTATATTGTATAAATTCTGTTGATTGTCTAATTTCTTTTGCTAGCTGATTGGCTGTATCATATACATTCATGTCTCATTCTCCTTTTCTGTATAAAACAAATATACCCCGTCCCCCATTGTTTATGCATAGGCATGCTTCTTTTTGAAGCTTAGTAGATTGGTGATTTCTGCATCTGAGTTTTTGGCTTTTTTGGCTTTGTTAGCTTTTTCTTGGGTGATTTGGTTGGCTTGTCTTTCTGCCATGGTTTGACAAATGGCTTTTTGATAAGTGAAGTGTGTGTCTTGTGCTATTTTGTTCCAGTTGTATTCTTGTTTTACTTTTGCTTTTGCATTTTTGGATACGATGCTACATAGTTGTTGGTCGTATAATAGTGTTAGGATGGAGTCTGCTATGGAGTTGGCATTTCCTGTGTAGCTTTTCATACCTGTTACACCGTGTTCTATAATTTCGTTTAATCCTCCTGTATCGGATACAACGGTTGGTACGCCTGCTAGCATAGCTTCTAGTGCTACAATTCCAAATGGTTCATAGGTGCTTGGGAATACGGCTACGTCTGCACATTTATACATTTTTTGTACTTGTTTTGCACTTAGATATCCTGTGAAATAGACTTTATTGCCGATGCCCATGTGTTCTACTTGTGCTCTTAGGTCGTCTATCATGCCACCTTTTCCAGCGATTAGTAGTTTGGCATCATGATAGCCATTTAAAATTTTTGGCATGGCAGAGATTAAGTGTTGAATTCCTTTTTCGTATACTAATCTTCCCATGTATAATATAATTTTTTCATTATCTGCTGCATATTGTCTTCTAAATTCATAGTCTCTTTCAATTCCTGTGAAGTTGTTTAGATTAATGCCATTTGGTATAACATTAATTTTGTCAAATGGTAGTCCAAATAGACCTTGAATATGTCCTTTCATGTAATTGCTATTGACGATGACTTCTGTAGATTCATAGGTAAGCATCCATTCTGTGTCATTGATGTATCTTTGTGTTTCATCATGTACGCCACTGTTTCTTCCACTTTCTGTTGCATGAATGGTGGACACCACTGGTATTCCATAGGCGTGTTTTAATGTTTTTGCACTATTGGCTACTAGCCAATCATGGGCATGTATCACATCAAAATTACCCTCCTTTGCGATAATTTCTGATGCTTTTGCAACCATATTAAAGTTTAGTTGTAAAATCCAGTCTATAAAGTTGTTTGGTCTTATCATGTAGTTGTCTACTCGATAGACTTTTACACCTTTATCGTCTTCATAATATGGTGTATCCCCATCTCTGTAGGTAACTACTGTTACATCGTGACCATCCTTAATTAGTCTTTTAGATAAGTCGTGTACGACTCTTGCTATTCCGCCTACAATTCTTGGTGGATATTCCCATGTTAACATTAAAATTTTCATAGGTTTTGTGTGCCCCTTTCCATTTATTTTCTTTTGTATGCTTTCTTTTTTTATTGTATACAACTTTTTGATAAATGTAAACTATTTTTGACAAAATTGTTCAACTTTTTTCTACTATTTTTTTCATTTTTCTTCTGTTTTTCTATTGAAATTATTTTTTTTATGATATACTATATAGAGGAATTATTTTATGATTTTACTAAGGAGGAAATTCGATGCCAAGGAAAGCAAAAGATATAACAGAAAATACAAATTTAGAAGAAGTAAAAACAGAAGCTATTCGTAAAAAAACGGCTGTTTCTAAAAAAGAGGATACACCTAAAAAAGGTGTTAAAAAAGTAACTTCTTCTAAAGAAACAAAATCAACTAATACAACCAATTCTAAAAAGGTAGCTACTTCTAAGCAAACATCTGCTTCTACTATTAAAAAGCGTGTTCCTTTGGTTGTTGCTGATTCTATGGCATCTACATTAGAAGTTCCTTCTAATGTTTCTAAAAAAGCTTCTAAGAATGTAACGGCTGTTTCTAGCACGACGCCCTCTAAGAATAAACCTAAAAATACAAAAACGAAAAAAGAAGATACAATTGTTAAAACTAGTTCTTCTAAAAAAGCTTCTAAATCAACTAAGTCAGAAGCTAGTTTGAAGAAGACAAAGACGGCTAAGACGGCTAAAAAGAAAGCCTCTCCTGCTTCTATGAAAAAGTCTTCTACTAGTTCTAAAGTTAAGACTAAGAATAAAGAGGACTTCCATAAGATTGAAGTTTTAGAATATTATGATCTTCCTTATCGTTATAATCAGACGGTTGTTAAGGTTTTAGCACAAACGCCTAATACTTTGTTTGTATATTGGGATATCTCTGATACTGACCGTCAAAAATATATAGATACTTATGGTGAATATTTCTTCCATAATACCAAGCCCGTATTAATTGTTCATAATTTAACCATGCATTATGCTTTTGAGTTAGATATTCATGATTTTGCAAATTGCTGGTATTTACAGGTAAGAGATAGTAAGTGTGATTATCAGATTGAATTAGGTAGAAGGCCAATTAATCAATATGTTTCTATTCCAAATGCTTATTTATATGTTTCTTCTTCTAATTCTATCGAATCTCCTAATGACCATATTTTAGCAGATAGTTTGAAACCAAAGGTAACTTTTCGTAATGTAAAAAGTCATCAGCTTGTTCAGAAGGATATAAAGACTCTTCCTGTTTTTGATAAGATTACTAAATTATTATCCCTTCCAGATTTTTATCAAAAATTATATAAAGAAGCTTCTTTTACATTGAATCAGTTTGATTTTAAGAATCCTTCTTCAGGTAATCCGACTTCTACTTTTAAATAAGTTTGGTTTCTATTACGAATAAAAAATGTTCTATTCGTAATTTTTATAATGATTGCATTTTTTAAGTAATGACAAGCAGAAAACAAGATAATTCATGTTGTAAACATTTGTTAGATAATGTTATAACTTTGTTTACAACTTTTTTATAGTTTTCTATGTCTTTTACTGGTTTACTTTAATTTTGAATACAAAGGAGAAATTTTACATGAAAAAGAATTCACCAAAAGGATATGTTAGTTTTGTGCTACATGCACATTTACCTTTTATCCATCACCCTGAAAATGATACTTATCTTGAAGAGGAGTGGCTATTTGAAGCTATTTCTGAGACTTATCTTCCCCTTCTTGCTAATTTTGAGAAGTTAGTAGAAGAAGGTGTTGATTTTAGAATTACGATGTCTATGACACCGCCTCTTTTGAATATGCTCGATAATGCGTTGCTACAAGAGCGTTACATTCGCTATTTAGAGAAACATATTGACTTAGCTAAAAAAGAGATTACTAGGACGGCTTATGATGCTAGGTTAAATCAGCTTTCTCATTATTATTTTGAGCGTTATTCTCATGACTTGGAAGTGTTTCGTGATAAGTTCCATTGTAATATTATTTCTGGCTTTAAACATTTCCAAGATATCGGTGTGTTAGAAATTATTACTTGTGGTGCCACGCATGGCTATTTCCCTATTTTATATGTAACTGAGCAAACCGTTAAAGCTCAAATTGCTGTTGGTGTTCAGACTTATGAGAAGTATTTTGGTAAAAAACCTCGTGGTATTTGGCTTCCTGAGTGTGGCTATGTGCCTGAGGCTGATAAATATTTAAAAGAGTTTGGTATTGAATATGTTATCACAGAATCTCATGGTGTTTTATATGCTGACCCAGCTCCTATTTATGGTACTTATGCTCCTATTGTTTCTCCTACTGGTGTGGTTGCTTTTGGTCGTGATATGGAGTCTTCTAGACAGGTGTGGAGTTCTATTAATGGTTATCCTGGTGACTACAATTATCGTGAGTTTTATCGTGATATTGGGTATGATGTACAAGATTATGATTATATTAAACCATATATTGCTGCCAATGGTGTTCGTGTTCCTACCGGTATTAAGTATTACCGTATTACTGGTGAAAATCAGCAAAAGGATTATTATGACGTGCAATGGGCTAAAGATTCTGCCGAAAAACAAGCTGGTCATTTTCTAAATTGTAGGATAGAACAAGTTAACCATGCTGCTTCTTATATGGATAAACCACCAATTATTTTATGCCCTTATGATGCTGAGTTATATGGACATTGGTGGTATGAAGGGCCTTATTGGTTATATATTTTATTTAAAAAGATTTATTTTGACCAAGACCAATTTGCTTTAATAACACCTGGTGAATATATAGATAAGTATCCAGAAATTCAAGAGTGTACTCCTTGTCGTTCTAGTTGGGGTGCTAATGGGTATAGCGAAGTTTGGCTTAATCCAACCAATGATTATGCACATAGACATTTACATGTAGCAGGTGAGCGTATGGTGGAATTAGCCAATACCTATACTAATGAGCAAGATACCTTGAAAATAGAAGCTTTGAATCAATGTGCTAGAGAGTTGTTACTAGCCCAAAGTAGTGACTGGTTATTTATTATTACAAATGGTACTATGGTAGATTATGCTAAAAAGAGGATTAAAGATCATATTGGTCGTTTTACAAAATTGTATGAACAGATTAAAACAGATGCTATTGATGAGGAGTTTTTAAAACAGGTTCAGGAGATAGATTGTATTTTTCCTGAGATTGATTATAAAATTTATAGATAACAAAAAATAAAGGTTCTTTGTCAACTATTGACAAAGAACCTTTATTTTTTATTGCCAAGCCTACACCTTTATTTTTATTGCCAACTTAATATTGGAAATCCATTGTTAATATGGTTAGTATCTTCTTTGTATGCATCCCCTAATTTTGAAGCTATATTTTTCAACTCTTCTGTTGCAATAGGAGTGATTCCATTAATGACGGTTATATCGTTTGTTCCATTGATACAATTTTCTAAATAATAATTATTCAATAGTGTATTTTCATTGCGATTTGTATAAGCTACAATTGCTGCATAAACTTTGAATTCGCTTATAATTTGTCCAATATTATAACAATTTTGTATGCTTGAATCATTTGTACTATATCCCGTAATTCCAGCTCCTCTATAGCAAGTTATGTTGCCCGTATTGTAACTATTTAAAATAGAGCCATTCATATTTCCTCCACTGATGCCACCAGCATATTCATCTTCTTTGATTGTCGTTGTTATATTACCTAAATTATAGCAAAGGTTTATATTTCCTCTTTGATTCTCTCCACTAATTCCTCCAACCATTTTATCGCCACTAATGGCTATGTTGTTATAACACTGGATAATATCTCCCTGACTGTTGTATCCCGTCACTCCTCCAACTCTATAATTTCCACTAATATTAGCATTGTTATAGCATTCTTTTATTCTTGCATTGTCATTATTTCCAACTATTCCTCCAATTCTCCCTTGTGTTCCTGTAATTATTCCGCGTATTATAACATTGATACACATCACCTGTTAGATTATTTCCAATAATACCAGCAACATTCGTTTGCCCTGTAATATTTCCAGTATTATAGCAATTATATATTTTGCAATTTAAGTTAGTTGTTCCAATAATTCCTCCTACTTCTAGATTATTACAGCTAATATTGCTCATATTGTAACAATTCCATATCTCTGATTTTTGATACAAGAATCCTACAATTGCCCCTGTCTTATCACTGGTTCCCGTTATAATGCAGTTTGCTCCAATTCCTAAATTCTTAATCTTAGCCTCTACGACAGCTCCAAATAAACCTTGGTTTTTGTAATTTGCTGTATCTAAACGAATATAATCGATTTTGTGCTCACAACCATCAAACATTCCCTTAAATGGCATGTTATTAAGATACAAACCAATTGGTTCCCATTCCTCATTGATATCTAAATTAATATCATTCGTTAAATAGACGAGCTTTCCGTCATAGGAGTTTCCGCTATTTACTTCATCACGAAATTTCTTTAAGTCTTCTGCACTATTAATTGCTATCATATTTTCTTTTTCTATCATGGTTCCATCATAATCAATATAATATTTATTATTGCTCTGTATAAAATTTACAAAAAAGCTAATATCATTATAAGCAGTTATCGTAAAGTCTACTTTTTCGCCTAATTGTGTTTTTAAATCTTGTTCCAACATTTCTTTATTTACTTTCATTCCATAATTTTTATCTTGTATCTGACTATTTAATATAGCTAAACTTATTGCTTCCTTTTCCTGTGATTTTTTTGTTTCACTTCCTGCTTCTTGTGCTCGACTAATGATACCGTTTTCTCCAACTATTAAACTAATGGTAATACCAGCTAAAATAATTAAGACTATAATTGTAATAACTAATGCAATTAGAGTAACACCTTTCTGTTTTTCTTTTTTCTCCATATTCTTTCCCTTTCTTTTCTTATGTTTTCCATTTTTCTATTCTTTATACTTTTATATTACCTTTTGGTTAATGTTAATATCTATTCTTATTCTATTTTCTCTTTTGCATTTCTTCTTTTCAATTCATTTTATGTAGTCTCGTATTTACCATTATCTTTATAAGAATACTATTATAGTATCTATTTCTCTTTTAAAATAACCTATTAGCATTATACTTTTCTAAAATATCTATTATAATTTTTCCATAAAAAAACCATAGAGTTTTTCTTTTTGCAAATCACTCTATGGTATTTTTACTTATTAATAAGCTTCTATACGATTTCTTAAATCCTCTAATATCTCTATCTTTTCTTTTGTGCTTTTTTGGGTATCTTTTTGTTTATATACCATTTCTTTTAGTTCCTCTATTCTCTTATAAACTTCTTCCTTCATATCTTCTACACGCATTCCTATAGGATTATCTACAATTCCTCCTACCATCATAGAATCTACTAAAGAAATATATAATAGTGCATTGTCTTTTACAATCTCATCTTCTTTCGGTATAATTCCTAGTACTTTTTCATAATATCTTACTTTCATCAAATATCTAATTTTTGAATCTGACATATTTTTAATATCTATTTCATAATATATTGGATTTACATTTGTTCCAAAATGAATAATGTGTTGAATAAATCTGCTATCTATCTGCTTTAGAGAAAGTTTACTTGTGTTTACTTTCATCAATTTCCTGTAGTCGTCTTCTGGTGTTTTTAGTTCTTTAAAGTTTCCTATATACTTAAATTGTCTAAATTGACTCTTTGTAACATTTAATAACATAGCTACATACTCATGTCTTACATTTCCTTCATTGGATAAAACTACATATTCTAATTGCTCTAACTCTTTTTTTCCTTTTGGTAGAGTATTATCTTTTGTAATTTGTACGTATACAATTGGTTCTAACTTTTTTCCCCACATTTCTTCATCTACTTTTCTAAAGATTAGATATCTTCCATTATACCCTAATCTTGTTGCTTCTTCACCATCTAATAAATAAGCATATGTATCCCCCATTTTCCATTCACAACTTGTTTGGTTGTACTTGGCTATTTTCTTTTCTGGTGGCATAAGACTTTCTAATTTTTCTTTTAATGCTTCTAGCTCTTTTTTTCTATTTTCATATTCTTTTTTAGTTCCTTCATTTTTCCATCTTTCTAAATCTGCACCTTTGCCTATTTCTTTTATAGCCTCTTCTTTAACTTCTAATGTTAATCTTCCTAAATTCCATAATGTATCTGCTAACGCCATCCAAAAAAGAGATTTTTCATCATCATCTTCTTCTATCCATGCATAATCTTCTAATATTTCTTTTAATGCCTGCTGATTATCTTTTCCATCTTTTAGTTTTTCTTTATAGTTATCTCTTACATCTTGTGTAAAATCATCCTGATATAATTTACTTCCCCATGTTCCCATCTTTTCCCTCCTTCTACAAACATCCTATGTATTATTTTTTCTTTACAATTTAATACTACTTATATTCTTCACTAAAAATAGGAAAAATTTATTTTCTGTTCATAATCTAAATAACGTTTAGATTCTAAAAGCATGATTGAAAGACACTCTTTTTCTGGAAATCTAGATTTTTGAATATTTATTATAGAAAATAATACCATAGAGTTTTTTCCTTTTGCAAATCACCCTATGGTATTTTTTATCTTTTAAAGTCTTCTAGTACACCCATTGACACTAAACTTATAAATCATTAATCTATTTTAAGTTATTTGTTCTATAATATAAATCTTTTGATTTATATAAATTAAATATATTCTCGTAAAATCCGCTTTTTTGTATGAATAATGTAAATATTCATTATTAAAATCAGGAATATTTTCTTTAGGTATCTTCATATAATCTAACAATTCTAAAATCTCATTTTCTAATTCTATATTTTTACTATTCTCCCAATTTATATTTTCTTTTAATTTTTCAATCTTACTACTATTATTGTATTCTAACACAAAATACTGCTCTCCATCTCCATTAAAAGATACATCTTTCTTTTTCTCAAATATAACCTTATCACTTTTAGGAATACTTAAATTCCAATTGGCTTTAAATTGGTATATATATTTTACATTTAAATGATAATATATAGTAACAATAGCAATGATAATTATAATAATTAGTATAAAAATCATATATCTTACTTTCATTTTCTTCCTCCATTTATCTATTCCTAAAAATCTAATAACTTCTTTAATTCTTATTTCATTAGATGGATTATCCTTTGGCTATTTCTGTTATTTTATTCTTAAAATTAGTATCTTCCTACATCTAAACTAGAGTATTTTTTTATTATTTCTTTTTGTTCAAATGTCAAATATTTACATAAGTCGCTATCTATGGCTAATCTGGATAAATAGATTAGCCACATCTCATCTTTTAGTCCTTGAGCTTTTTTTATAATATAAGAATATGAACTTCTAATAAATTGCACTGGTACCTTTACTAGTCTATTATAGATAATATCAAATCCAGGCCAATTCTCATCTTGTAACCACTCTAGCAAGAAAGATAAATAAGGTTCCAACTGATTATCGGATTTCTTTGCTATTATCTTAGCACAATTTTCCCAAACACCTTTATCTTCTATCGGTTGAAGAAAAACAGAAAAACATCTTACTTTCATTCCTTCTTCTATACCTTTCTTTTGTGTTTGTTCATCGCTATTCCAATTCAACATTTCAAATAACTCATCTATTCCAATTGCCATATATTATCACTCCTTCCATCCCATTTAATAACTACAGATTTGACTGCATTTGTCCATATTGAATTCGGTCCTGCATCAATCCAGTCTTGCATAGAACCATTAACAGGCCTTATACTTACATGAAAAGCATTGTCTGGAACTGCATATACAATTCCAGTTGCATTTATTGCCTTAATCGTTGTTACTGTGCTGCTCCACGCTTTGGTATAGTAGAAAATGATAACCCCGAATTAGAATCTTTTTTCTTTGGAGTAGGTTTCCGGGATTCTAACCACCATATCCGTATATTATACTTGAAATACTATCACTTATTGGACCTATAGCCTTTCCATTCGCATCCGTTACACTTATTACAGCCAAATGACATAGCAATCTAACAATTCCAGAAATCAGTTGTTATTTAATTAAATCTGCATTAATACATTCTAGAATTCTTTTATATATGTTGCACAAGTCAAAGGTTATTTGCTCTCCTAAATTTAAATACAACTGATTTTTATCTTCTACTGATACATCCTTTTTATTATAAATTTCTAAAAATTTATTAATCATACTATCCAATTCTTTTTCTTTAATTATATGTTTATATTTTTCTAATATTTTTATACTATTTATTAGCTTTTCTTCAAGTGCTATAAATAATTTTTCATATATCTTCTGCTTTCCTTCTGGCGAAAGATTCGGATAACATTTATAATAATGATTCTCTAGTTTATCATCAATGTTATTGTACTTATAATAACGAATGTGCATGTATACTTGAATAAAACTATATATCAGCTGTTCCCATGAGTTAAGCATAATAAAGCCACAAACCTTTTCTTTATTTAGAATTGTACTAGCAATATTATCTTTATTATCCATGATATTAATATTATAATCTTCCTTTATATATAAGTTTTTAAAATACGCTTTATCCTCTACAGTTATATAAGCATCATCACATATAATAATGATTTCTGACTTATTCAATAAAATGTGTAATTCTATCTTGTCTAACACTTTATAAATTTCATCATATAGCCAATACTCGTCTTTGATATCATTAGAATGTTTGACAGTAGCATTATGAAAAATAATATTTGCTTTTCCCCAGATATGTTCTTCTAGTTCCATTATGTAATTATTTTCTATAAAATATGTATTCATAATATGTGTATCATGTCTATCTCTTAATATATTTTTTACACTCGCAGAAAGCTGATTTTCTATTGATTTATAATAATGATTATATTCTTCTATTGTCTTCTTAGCTTTGTTACTATTTTCATACCAGCCTTTTACAAAATATTTCACTCTATATTTCCCTCTTTCCAATTCATTATTAATAATCAAAAATATTATCTTCCTTCTTATATGCTTCTAAATTAACAAAATGTGTATAATATGATTGTTGTAAAATTATTTCCATAAATTTTATACCTTTAATACATTTTTTTCTTGCGGAAATAGTAACATTCTAACTCCCCTATATACAAGATATCCTGTACTATCTATAGCAGCAAAGTTATGGATATCTCCATATTTACCAACTCCATTTTCATTCCATTCCCAGTCATATTCATGAAGACTATCTAATTCAGGATGATATTCTTATGTCCTCAATGAATATCTTTTGTAGTTCTTCTATCTGCTCCATAATCTCTTTTGATTAATCCATTCGGATTAAGATTGTTCCGTTTAGTATGTTATCAGTATTAAAGAACCTATCCCATTGCTGATTATACTTTCTAAATTTTACCATACATGGCTAAGAATTACTACTTTAATTGACACTTTTTTCTTTTTCTTGGCTTTCTCATTGTTCTTTTATTTGATAGCATAATAAATCAAATATCCTACTGGAGATTGTTGAGCTATTATATATTTTTTCTTTATATCTT